>CAMOOA010000020.1 GCA_946621045.1 uncultured Erysipelotrichaceae bacterium | reverse complement strand
TGCCGAACCATATGCCTCTGGTTACTTCCCTGAAAATCGGAAAGATGACCTGTGAAGAGGACGGAAAGCGGGAACTCTACGCGGTTGCGGGTGGTCTGTTATATTTCCGCGACAATCTTGCGGAGATTCTGACCGATGCGATCGAGCGCAGTGATGAGATCGATGAAGAGCGTGCCAAAGCAGCCCAGCAGCGTGCCGAAGAACGTCTGAAATCCGGGAACGGAAACATTGACGTCAAGCGCGCCCAGCTCTCCCTGGCCCGTGCGATGAACCGTCTTACGGTTGCGGGACTCTGAGTTACGAATGATTCTGAATGAAGGATGACTGATACCGGCCATCCTTTTTTCGTGCGGAGTTCTGTTCATTATGTGTATTTTGAGGCCATGCGACAAACGGGTGCGATAAAATACATTTATGAACATCAAACTGCCGGTACTGACATGCATTGTGCTTGGAATCACGGCGATCCGTCCCTATGCGGAGGGAACGCCTGAAACCGCAGGCATCGAATTTGATTTCAACCGCGACGGCATCACAGACCGCAGGGACTGGGATGATCTTTCCGCATGGCTGAAATCCTACCGGATGGAAGCGGATGAGAAGACGTATTACGCAAAGCAGGAAGCGCCCGCAACGATCGGATTCATGATCGATGAATATTACGGAAACCGTCAGACGGCAGATTACGGGATCGATGTGACCGCCGTACCGGAATACTATCTTCCTTCCACAGGCAGTACGACAGCCGCCAGAAGCCAGGGGCCGCTCAGTTCCTGCTGGGCGTTCAGCGCGATGTCGTCCGTTGAAAGCAGCCTGCTTCGGCAGCGGAACGGCACGGCGGGAAAGATTCAGACGGAAGGATTCCGGCAGGACTTTTCAAAGGTATCGGATGAAGTCGATCTCAGTGAGTTTTACCATGCCTACATGCATATGGTTCCCCGGGAAGAGGGTTCCCAGACAGGAGAAGGCGCGTTTCCGGTGCGGGACGATGAGCCGAATGTGCAGTTCAGTTTTCATGCGTTCGGCGAAGCCAGTCAGAATCTGCTTGCCGGCTGGACCGGACCGCTGAGTGAGGAAGAAGAGCCGTATGAGCCGATGCGGGAGGCGGAAGAAGGCGTCAGTCCCTACGGACTGCGCAATCCGGAGGCGGACCGGACTGCCATACCGGCTGCGCATATTCAGAACTTCGTTTACCTGGATGCGCCGAACCGCATTCATGTCGATCTTGAAAAGGAACAGTATGTGACGGAGGGCTATGACTCGTCCGCAGTCACCCGGCTGAAACAGGCGCTGATAAAATACGGCGCACTGATGCTGGGATACGGAACGGACTCCACGGCTCCGTCCGAAACGGGAATGGGAGAATACTACAACTACGACCACTGGGCGCAGTATTACGATGCGGAAACCCTGAAGCTGAATCATATGGTGTCGATCATCGGCTGGAATGATAAGTATCCGAAGGAAAACTTTCTGGCAGACAAAAACGGAATGCCGGAAGGAGACGGCGCGTTTCTGATCAAGAACAGCTGGGGAAGCTATGCGACCAATTATGAAACCTACGGCGATCAGCTGGATGAGAAGCTGGCGGCCGCCGAGGGAACCGAAAGCGAATCGATCATCAACCGCCGCTACAACTACGGCATTCAGGATGAAGACGGAAAAGGAACGGGATACTTCTGGCTCAGCTATTATGACCGGTCCATGGCAGGCGTCTGCGCACTGACCGCAGATGACGGGCTGGACGGCTTTGACTACGACAATATCTATCAGTATGACTTTGCGGTTCAGCTGGCGTTTGAGCCGGTCTCTCTGCCGACGGACAATGAAGAAACCGAAACAGCCAATATTTTTACCGCCGAACGGAACGAACAGCTTGCGGCGGTATCGGTCTATACACCGGCCGCAGATGCCGTGGCGAGGATCCGGGTCGTACGCTTAACGGAAGACAGTACGGATCTTTCTCAGGGCGAATGTCTTTCGGAGATGACCGTATCCTTTGCGGAAAAAGGATTTCATACCGTTGCCCTGGATACGCCGGTCAGTCTGCAGGAAGGAGAACGTTTTGCGGTCATTGAACACGTCGTTTCCGAACATGAGGGAAAGCGGATCTCCTGGCTCAATCTGGAACATGTCCTGGATCCGTCCCTTCAGACTTCTGACAACATCGGCGAATGCCGCCTCAGAGTGGTATGCAGTCCGGGAGAAAGCATGGCGTATGTAAAGACGGCGGAAGGATTTGCCTGGACCGATATTGAAACCCTGAACCGGGAGACGGATGCCTCTGAGGTATTTGAATTCGGCAATGCCATGATCAAAGCCTATACAAGAGACAGCGCGAAGGGAACACAGGTACAGGGCGGAGGACCGTCCGCAGCGCAGAAAGCAGCCGGCTGGGCAATCATTGCGGGCTGCCTTGCGTATTACATTCTGTCAAAACGAAACAGGAACCGGAAACAGACCGGGGAGGGCTGACCATGCACAGAGATCTGAACCATGCGGACATGAAGGTGTCCGGCGTCCGGGTATTCAACAGCTTTTTCAGGCGCTTTGACCCGGCGGATGTTTATATCAAAGACGGAAAATTTCTTTATATCGACAGACAGAAGACGTCATCAATTGCCTTTGATCAGGAAATTAAGGGCAATGACCGGTATATGATTCCCGGCCTCATTGATATTCACATGCATATCGAATCCTCCATGGTGACGCCGCTTGCCTTCTGCCGCTATACGGCCGGATGCGGGCTTACCACGATCGTTTCGGAACCCCACGAGATTGCCAGTGTCTGCGGAAAACAGGCCATTAAGGCAATGATCGAATCCGGGAAACAGGGACCGTATGACTGTTACTATGCGATTCCCTCTAATGTCCCGATCATGCCGGAACAGTATGAGACCGCCGGAGCTTCAATTACGGCGGAAGACATGCTGGAACTGAAGGAAACCGAAAATGTCATCTGTCTTGGCGAAGTGATGAATTATACCGAGATCATCCGGCCGAATGATTCCGAAGTCGGGAAGTTCATCGATATCGTTCATGAGAAAGAACCGTTCTACACCCTGGAAGGACACTGTCCTGCACTGGTGAATGAAGACCTCGCAAAGTTTCTGTTTCTCGGTATAAGAAGCGATCACTGCACGCATACACTGGAAGAGCTGAAACAGCGGTTTGAAAACGGCATGTTTATCCAGCTCCAGGATGTGATGGTTACACAGGAAGTGATTGATTATGTATGCAGGGAACACCTGTATGAATACTTCAGCTTTGTGACGGATGATACTTTGCCGGATGTGCTTGTAAAGAAAGGACATCTCGATGCGGTGGTCCGGAAGGCAATATCTCTTGGCATGCGTCCGGAAGATGCGGTTTACTGCGCATCCTGGACACCGTCCAAACGCATGGGTCTCGTGGACCGGGGTGCGATTGCGCCGGGCCTGCTCGCAGACTTTGTGCTTGTGGAAGATCCGGCATCATTGAATATTCAGACTACGTATAAGAAAGGTGTCTGTATCTATGACCGCAGCGCAAAGACGGATACGGGTATTGTCTATGATCTGAACGGACTGTTTGAAGATACCATTCACCACGAAGCGATCACAACAGATGGCCTGAAGATTACTGTTCCCGGAGAGGACCGCATGGTAAATGTACGGGTCATGAAACTGAATCCGAATAACAACCGCTCGGATGAAGCGTTTGTAAGGATGCCGGTAAAAAACAATGAGCTGCTTTGGAAGGACAGCGGCTGTAATCTGGCTGTCGTCATTGAACGGCACGGCAGAGACGGGAAGGTGTCCTTCGGCTTTACCTGCGGCACCGGAGTAAAAGAAGGCGCCTGTGCCTCAAGCTATGCGCATGATTCCCATAACCTGATTGCAATGGGAACCAATGAAGAAGATATTGTATGTGCAGTCAATGAAATCATCGCAATGAACGGCGGAATTGCGGTATCTCTGCACAATGAGATTACGGGAAAGATCTGTCTTCCGATTGCGGGCCTGTTAAGCAAAGCTTCCGTGGAGGAAACCGCAAAGGATTTTGACAATGTCCGCAGGGCATTTGATGCGCAGGGCTATGAACATATAAACAACATCATGAACTTCTCCCTGATCGCATTGACCTGCATTCCGACACTGAAACTGACCGACCGTGGATACATGAATGCGGATACCTTTGAACAGCCGCCGCTGTATGAGGAACTGTAAGAAAGAATCTGCGATCACTGTTCCAATATCGCCGCATCCTAATTGAATAAAATTTCCAGGCGGCGCAATCTCCATCCAACCAGCGGATTGGGTGGTTCAAGCCGCCTTTCGTTTCTTCCTAGTGGACAGTTGAGCGCACGCTGGAAATAACAAATAAAAAGAAAGAGTGAATTGCGCGAAACAATAAAACCACCTGCTAGGCAGGTGCCTGGATCGATTCGCTTTGTGAATAATGTGTCACAATGAAATACTGCACATCACCTGAAGTGACATGCAGTATTTTTGTATTACCTGTCATTCTGTATCTGCCTGCGGAACTCTGAGGGTTTGATGCCCTCACTTTTGAGAAAGCACTTATAGAAGCAGCTGTAGTCCTGAAAGCCGGTGCGCTCCGCAATCTCACTGAGCGGAATATCTTCGCCAAGCAGCTGCTTGGCAGAAAGGATCCGTTTGTCCATGATGTACTGCACAAGCGTCTCTCCGGTATAGCGGCGGAACATGCGGGTGATGCAGAAAACACTGTAATGCGTATGTTCCGCAAGGGTCTCCAGTGTGATCGGTTCACTCAGATGTTCATCAATGCAGCTGATCAGCTCATTCACCAGCAGCAGTCCGCTGCCGGACGTGTGCTTTGACGTAAACATGGAAGAACAGTCTTCATGAACATAGGACAGCAGCATGGCTCTTCGTACGCCGATATCCTGTCTGTGCGCGGTATATTCCTGGTATTCGGAAATCAGAGACAGATATCTGGAGATTGTCAGAAAGTCCGGATGGAAGACCGGACAGAAGGGGTTGTCTTCCTGAAACAGGCGGGAATAATCCAGGTCAACGGAGAATCCGGTCAGAAACCGCGGAGAGATGCCGACACTGAAGCGGTCATAATGCATGTTGTCTTCGCACATGTACACATGCGGTGCCTGGGTGAAAGCGGTAAATGAAGAAAACTTTGCGCTATCCGCACAGTACCAGCAGAAGATGAACCGCTTCATGGATATCTGCGGACTTGGCTCCAACTTTGTGCCGTATATCAAGGAAGCCTGCGCACAGATCGGACGCATTGCATGTGCGGATGCGACCTTCCCGTTTCCGAAGCTGAATGCGGATGACCGTGCCCGCGTACATGCATTCCTGGTGCGCGAAGGGTTGCTTTAAACCGCAGAGAAACAAACAGAAAAACCATGACGGACTCCCGCTGTCACGCGCTTGTGCGCAGAGGCGGGAGCTTTTCGGATGGACCGGCAGTATGCATGCAATATGCACGAAATGCCGCAAAATGCGTTAATATAATATATTGGAATAAAACATGACATGATTCATACGGCGCTGACCGGCAGGAACCTGCCGCATCAGGGGGTATGAGAATGTCACAGACGGGCGGAGTGCATGAAGAACGGGCCGCCCGCAGGGAGGTGAACATATGAGTGCCCCGCAGACAAAACGAAGCATCCACTCGAACGCCGGCATCGGTGTAATTGACCTTACGACCGGTCAGATCCGCCGGGATGCCTATCTCTATGAAAACAGGGACCTGATCATTCAGGGCATCACCGGTGTTGTCCGCAGCTACTATTTTTCATTTGACAGTATTCCGGAGTATTCCGAACATACGAAATCGATGACGCTGCTCAACGAAAAGATTGAGGCATATGCCAAAGAGAAGATCCAGCTTGAAAAGGATGCCTCGGAAGTGCGGAAAGAACTGGAAGCGCTCGGCGAAGAGCCGAAGCCGAAGAAGACCGGAGGCGATTTCTGGTTCTGGATTCTTCTGCTTGTGATCCTGCTTGGATACTGGATCTATGCGGCAGTTCTGAACGGTCAGTACGGGTTTGACCCGTCCGTAAAGCCGGTGACCGGCATCGCGGCGCTGGACAGTGTATTCGCGGCGCTTCCTGCGGTTCTGTTATTTCCCCAGTCCGTATACAGCCAGGCCGGCGGAATGAGCATTGTGACGGGAAGTCTTTCCAGTCCGTATGTCATGGGACTGATGCTTGTCCTGCCCCTGATTATCATCATCGGTCTGACTGTCCGCCGTCAGCGCATGTCCGCCGCAAAACGTTTCTTTGAGGAAGCGCAGAAGAACTGGCGCGAACGGAGAACCTCGCTGGAAGAAAAACTTTCCGGCCTTGAACAGCATATCCTGAAGGATACGCAGGACACCGCAGCCGTAAGCGATGAACTCAATACGACGGAATCCGGCTTCCTGAACAGCCAGTTGCCGCAGTATCACAAGCTGGCCGAGCGTTACAGCGGCCTGTTGAAGTTCCGTTCGCTGATTCCCGAACAGTACCATAACCCGGCAGCGCTCTCGGAGCTTGTCAAGGTTGTGACGACAATGGGCGCGGAAACCTGGGGCGCAGCGCTCGAGCTCGCCGATATCCGGATGATGGGCGGTGATTATATTCCGCTGACGCAGGAACTGTATGCGCAGATTGCGCAGTATTTCCGCAATGACAAATGCATTCTGCATCTTCTGAGCATCTCTGAGAATGATGTGAAGCTCGACGCCCTGGCAAAGACATGGAAAGACAACCAGGAAAAGAATGCGGAATATCTCAGCTATGAGAAAAACCTGCAGGCAAAGGCAGCGCGCGTACAGGGGTGATCGGATATGGTAAAGCGTTATATTCAGTCCTATGTCTCCTCGAAGTATGTCTTCGCACTGCCCGGACTGGCGCTCGGCGTATTCGTCTTCGCCTTTCTCTATACGATGTCGGGAAACGGCACCATGCGTTATATCGGCATCGCAATCGGCCTCGTGCTCTTTGCGGTCATGGTTGTCTACTACCGCGAGAAGTTCCTCGTCTCCCGGCAGCTGAAGAAGGTGAAAGATCTCGGTGATTTTGAGAAGGCGGTCATGATCGGAACGGCGTTCTTTCTGGAAGAGAGAATGCTGGGATACAAGACAGGAAACGTCTTTGACCTGAAGTATGAAGACATTCAGACGGTAACCTTTGAAGAGACAAACCGCGGAAAGCTGTTTCTGAACCTCGAAACCTCACAGGGAACCCTGCCGGTGGAGATGGCACTGAAGGATCAGGCTGCCCGTGTGGCGCAGTTTCTGCTTAAAAAGAATCCTTCCCTTACCGTAAACGGCATTGCGCCGTCCGGTCCGGGAACATTGCATTCCATTGACCCGTACCGTAATGAAAAGAAGTGATCAGATGAAACATTGTTATACCCGCATCCTGCTCACCCTGGTATTCCTGCTGGGCAGTCTGTCTGTTTATATCCTTCCGCTGAAGGCGGAAGAAACCGAAGTGCCGGATGACTACACGCTTGAACAGGTGGTGATCCTCAGCCGCCACAATATCCGGGCACCGCTGTCCACGGAGGGCTCGGCGGTCGACATCGCAACCCCGCATACATGGACGGAGTGGTCCTCCAATGCCAGCGAACTATCCCTGCGGGGCGGTACCCTTGAAACCGAGATGGGACAGTATTTCCGCAAATGGCTGGAAAACAGGGAGTTCATTCCGGAAAACTGGCGGCCGCAGGGAGAGGAAGTGCGCTTCTACGCCAACGCCAAACAGCGCACGATCGCAACCTCGGAATACTTCGGCGGCGGCTTTCTGCCGGTCGGAAACATTTCCATTGAGACCCATCAGGAATATGACAAAATGGATCCGGTATTCACGCCGCAGCTGACCTTTGTGAATGAGGCCTATGCGGAAGACGCGGAAAAACAGATGCAGGAATCCCTTACGGACCTCAGTGAGGAGTATGCCCTGCTCAGTGATGTGATTGACTATACGGAATCCAAAGGATATCAGAGCGGCGAACTCACGGATTTCAGAACCGATGATATGGAATTCGTGCTGAAGGAAAATGCGGAGCCCGGTACGAAAGGCTCCCTGAGACAGGCGACCTCGATCAGTGATGCGCTGGTTCTGCAGTATTATGAAGAACCCGACGCAAAGAAGGCTGCCTTCGGAAATGATCTTACGGAAGAACAGTGGAAGGACATCTCCGAAATCAAGGATGCCTATGTGGACGTGCTTTATACGACGCCGCTGATTGCGCCGAATGTCGCGCATCCCTTACTGCAGGAGATTCAGAAGGAGCTGAACCATTCGGGCAGAAAGTTCACCTTCCTGTGCGGACATGACTCCAATCTGGCCAGTGTGATGGCTTCACTCCGGACAGAAGAATACGAGCTTCCCGGCGCAATTGAATCCGATACGCCGATCGGCGCAAAGATGGTCTTTGAGAAATACCGAGATCCTGCAGGAAAGGAATATGCCCGGGTCCGTCTCGTCTATCAGAGCACGGAACAGCTTCGCACGATGCCGCTGCTTACACCGGACAATCCGCCGATGTCGGTGACCCTGCGCTTTGCGGATATGGAAGCCGATGAATACGGTCTGGTTCCGCTGGACCGGCTGGAAGAACGCTTCGATGAGGCAATCAGGCGCTATGACGAACTGAAACAGGAATACGGCATTGTCACAACGGGAGCCGTGCCGGATACCGGCGTGAGGTAATTCCGCATTCCGTTCGTATAATAATGATGGAATCAGGAGGAAAGAAACCATGAAACAGTTAACGAAGATTCTTGCGGCAGCGGTTCTCGGCTGCACAATTGCGGCCTGCGGATCCAAACCGGCCGAAGCACCGGCAGGCACTGCCGGCGGGGACGGACAGAATCCCGTCATGAATGTGGTCGGAGACTATCAGGCCGACCGCTGCAGTGTGCATGTCGAGGCAGACGGAACGGACGGCGCACGGATCAGCGTGCATTGGGGCAGCAGTGCCTCCGAGTCCGCGGAGTGGACAATGAGCGGAACCTTCGATACGGAGAATCATTCCGTATACTACCAGGACGGCGTCAAGAAGAATGTCGTTTACGGTTCCGACGGCAAGATCACGAGTGAAGAGGAAGTCTATACCGGAGGACACGGCACCTTTATCTTCAACGTGGAAAACAACACCCT
Source organism: uncultured Erysipelotrichaceae bacterium (assembly GCA_946621045.1). The sequence goes on along the minus strand of CAMOOA010000020.1, from coordinate 4,520 downwards.
GACCTGGGAAGAAGATCAGGAACATATTGCGGACGGAATGGTATTCGAATACATCTCCGCAGCGCAGTAATCCTGCGTTTGGAATTCAGATTTCCACCGGCTGTACGGACAGACTGTACAGCCTTTTTAAATCCATGTCCCGCTCTGTCTCCGGCAGCGCGGCACTTGTGCTAAACTTTAACCGATGAATGAAACCATTGCGGCGATCGCGACTGCCCAGGGCGGCGCATTATCAGTGATCCGGGTGAGCGGCGAAGAAGCAATCACCTGTGTGAACCGGATCTTCTCGAAGGATCTTTTAAACGCGCCCGGATATTCCCTCCATTACGGGGAAATCAGAGACGGCGATGAGATCGTCGATGAAGTGCTGGTCAGCGTCTTCCGCGCGCCGCGCTCCTACACCGGAGAGAATATGGCTGAGATCAGCGGACACGGCGGCCGGTATGTGACGGGCAGGGTTCTGTCGCTCGTTCTCGGCGCAGGCGCCCGCCTGGCACGCCGCGGCGAATTTACCGAGCGTGCATTCCTCAACGGCAAGATGGATCTTTCGCAGGCGGAGTCGGTGAATGATCTTGTAAAGGCGGCGGATGAAGTCAATGCGAAGTCCGCCGTGCACGGACTGAAGGGAAGTGTCCGGAAGCTGCTGGAGCCGCTGGTGGATTCCCTGAGTCAGATCGTTGCGATGATCGAGGTGAATATCGATTATCCCGAATATGATGATGTGCACCAGCTGACCGAAGAAGAACTTCTGCCCCGTGTAAAACAGTGGATCGGGGAAATCGATGCGCTGATCCGGAAAGCACAGGCTGCGGTCAATGTCAGAAGCGGCCTCAATACCGTCATTCTCGGACGGCCCAATGTCGGAAAATCCTCTCTGCTTAATGCACTGATTGAGGAAGACAAGGCGATTGTTACGGATATTGCGGGCACCACAAGAGATCTTGTGGAAGGAACCGTGCATATCGATGATCTGACGCTGAATCTGATCGATACCGCAGGCATCCATGAGGCGGGGGACTCGATCGAGCAGATCGGCATTGAAAAATCCATCCGTGCGCTCGAACAGGCAGATCTTGTCATTGTGGTGATCGATGCGACGGCCGGCATTACGGACGAAGACCGGAAGCTGCTGGACCGCACGGAAGGCATGTCCCGCATTGTCGTATACAACAAGAACGATCAGACGGAGATTCCGGGCGAACTGTCGGTTTCCGCACTGAATCACGATATCGAACCGCTGCTGGAAAGAATCCGCTCCATGTATGCGGACGGCCTGCTTGCGGCGAAGGAAGAGACGCTGAACAACGAACGGCAGATCGGCCTTGCGATTCAGGCAAAGGGCTATATGGAAGCGGTGGAGGCATCGCTTGAGGCAGGCGATGAGATCGACCTTGTGACGGTGGATCTGCATAATGCATGGTATGCATTAAAGGAAATAACAGGAGAAGCAGGCAGAGAGGATCTGCTGGATGAAATATTCAGCCGGTTCTGCCTTGGAAAGTAACAGACAATGGACAGTTTGATTTATCTCGACAGCCATGCGCATGTCTTCAGCGATGACTTTGACGAAGACCGCATGGAAATGATACAGCGCGCAAAGGGTAAGGGTGTGAACCTGATCAACATCATGTGCACTTCGACAGAGGAGGCATACCGCGCAATGGACTATGCCGGAACCGACCCCGCTCACATCAAAGTCAGCTGCGGAATCTTTCCGACCGATGTCAATGACCTGACACCGGAGAAGAAAGAAGAATTTTACCGTGTCATGCGCGATCCGCGCTGCACGTGTGTCGGTGAGATCGGCCTTGATTACTACTGGGAAAAAGATGACGCAATGCGCGCAAAGCAGCGGGAGCTGTTCATCGAACAGATTCATCTGGCCAATGAACTGCACAAGCCGGTCTGCGTGCACAGCCGCGATGCCATGCAGGATACCTTCGATATCATGAAGGAACACCGCTGTCACGGACTCATGCATTCCTTTTCCGGCAGTGCGGAAATGGGCAGGGAGTTCGTAAAACTCGGGTATTATCTTTCGCTCGGCGGTCCGGTGACCTTCAAAAATGCCCGGCATGCCAGAGAAGTCGTTTCCTCCATGGATGTAAACTATCTGCTTTCGGAAACCGACAGCCCGTACATGGCGCCCGAGCCGGTGCGGGGCACCCGCAATGAGCCGGGGAATATTCCCTATATTGTCGCCCGCATGGCGGAATGCCGGAATATGGAAGTCAGCGAACTGGCGCCGCTGATTGTGAACAACTGGCAGCGCTTCCTGGAGATGCGATGAAGCCGTATATCAAAGAGGTGATCGTTGTCGAGGGAATGCATGACAGCGCGCACCTGAAAAAGTATTTTGACTGTGAGACGATCGTCACCGGCGGAATGGGCATCGATGATGCGGTGATGAAGAGAATCAGAGAAGCCGCGGAACGGACCGGCATTATTGTCTTTACCGATCCGGACGGTCCGGGTAAGATGATCCGGGCAAAGATAGAGGCGGAGGTCCCGGATTGCATGCATGCATTCGTCATGAAGGCGGATGCCCGCACGAAACACAAGGTCGGCGTCGAACATGCCTCCTTTGCGGCATTGAAAGAGGCGCTTGCGTGTGCGACCGTTCTGGAAAAACCGGACGGAAGGGAAATCAGTCCGGCAGAGTTTTATGAGCTCGGCCTTGCCGGACAGCCTGACAGCGCAGAGAAGCGCCGGCTGGTATCCCGGGCGTTTCATCTGGGGGAAGGCAACGCAAAATATCTGCGGACGATTCTGGCCCGCCGCCGCATTACGGCGGAACAGGTAAGGGAAATACTGGAGAAGAAGTGATGGAAAAACGACCGATCGCAAGTGTTGCGCGGACAAGAGAAATTCTGAATACGTATCACCTGCGGGCGAAGAAAAACTTCGGCCAGAATTTTCTGATTGATGTCTCGGTCGTCGCAAGAGCTGCGGAAGCTTCCCATTGCGGGCAGGCTGTCATTGAGATCGGGCCGGGCATCGGCTCCCTGACGGAACAGCTGGCGCTGCGCTCTGCGCATGTGCGCAGCTATGAAGTGGATGAGCGTCTTCTTCCGGTGCTTCGCGAGGAGCTGAAGGAGTACAACAATATTGAAATCATCCTGCAGGACTTTCTGGAATGCGACCTGGATGCGTCGGTCCGTGAACTGAAGAATACGTACGGCGGCGTCAGTGTATGCGCAAACCTGCCGTACTACGTGACCAGTCCGATCCTGTTCAGACTGTTTGAAGGACCGAAGGATATTGAATACATCACCGTCATGATTCAGAAGGAAGTCGCAGACCGTTTCAGCGCAAAACCGTGCACGGCGGACTACAGTGCCCTGAGTGTGGAAGCGCAGTGCCTGTATGATGTAAAGAAGCTGTTTACGGTTCCCCGCACGGCATTTTCGCCGGCGCCGAATGTGGACAGCGCGATCGTGCAGTTTCACCGGAAGCCGGAATTCACGGCGGATCCGGAATTCTTCGCGCTGATCCGCGCGTCCTTCCAGCAGCGGCGCAAGACGCTGTACAACAACCTGAAGGAGTATACCGGAAGCGGCGAGATTGCACAGGATATCCTGCAGGAAGCGGGACTGGAAAGCGGCGTGCGTGCACAGGAACTGGATGTCAGTGCATTTCATGCATTGTATGATGCATATCGAAAGAGGAACGGATAATGAGAGAAAGAGCCTATGCGAAAATCAATCTCTGCCTGGACGTCGTCCGGCGCAGGGAAGACGGCTATCATGATCTTCGGATGATCATGGTTCCGGTGGATTTCTATGATGTGGTGGAACTTGTGCCGGCAGAGGAGACAACGATGACGCTGAACCGCTCCTATCTTCCGGTCAATGACAAAAACACGGTGATCAAGGCGATCCATGTCATGCAGGAGAAGTGCGGCTTCACACAGAATTTTGCCTGCACACTGCTGAAACATATCCCGACCCAGGCCGGGCTTGCGGGAGGCAGCGCGGATGCGGCTGCGGCGATCCGCATTATCAACCGCCTGCTTCATCTGAACCTTCCGTATCAGGAACTGATCGATATCGCCAAGGAGGTCGGCGCGGACGTACCGTTCTGCCTGGTGAACCGTCCGGCTCTGGTCGAAGGCATCGGCGAGATCCTGACGCCTTTTGAATGTCCGGCAGAATTCGGCATCCTGCTGGTAAAACCGAGGAGGGGCGTCAGCACAAAGGCGGCATTCGGCGGACTGGATTTCAACACGATTGAACATCCGGACGTCGACGGCATGAAGGCAGCCCTGGAAGCGGGGGATTATGAAGGGATGATTTCCCGGCTCGGCAACTCCCTGGAAAAGGTATCGCTGGATCTCGTGGAAGAGATCCGGGAAGTAAAGGAGACCATGCTGGATCTCGGCTTTGACGGCGCGCTCATGTCGGGAAGCGGAAGCACGGTCTTCGGCATAACAAAAAGCCCGCATCTGCTCAGAAATGCGAGCGAGGTCATGCGGGCAAACGGTTACTTTGTGCGGATGACACGGATCATCGATTCTTCGA
>CAMOOA010000019.1 GCA_946621045.1 uncultured Erysipelotrichaceae bacterium | reverse complement strand
CGCTCAAAACTTGCGGTTGCGCCTCCCCTGCGGCAGGAAACAACGGCGGCGCCGGGCTTTTTGATCAGCCTGTCGCCCGCGCTGTAAAACAGCCGGTCCAGGAATGCGGTAATCTGCGAACATGGTCCGCCGTAATAGACCGGACATCCGACAATGAGTCCGTCAAAGGTATCTGCGGCCGCGGCCACCTGATTGACCATGTCATCAAAGACACAGCGTCCGAGCTTTCCGCATTTGTTGCAGGCAATACAGCCCTGGACCGCCTTCGTGCCAAGCCAGAGAATCTCTGTCTCGATCCCGTTTTCATTCAGGGTTTTTGCGCATTCCTCCAGCGCAAGATTCGTGCATCCGTCCTGATGCGGACTTCCGTTTACAAGCAGTACTTTCATAATCTGTTACCCTTTCTGTCCGTTCTCTGTTTTCGGTGTTTCTGCCGGCTGTTTTGCCGTCCCGTTGTATTTCAGGCACAGCATGGTCATGTCGTCAAACTGTTCGGCATCCTTGACGAAGCGGTTTACGGACTCATGCACTTCGGCAAGGATCTGTTCCGGAGATGCATCCGCATACTGATTCAGCGTTTCAAGCATGCGGTCAGTGCCGTACATATTGTTTTTGGCGTCCGTTGCCTCCGGCACACCGTCGGTATACAGGAAAATCTTGTCTCCCGGTTCGAGATCGATTTCATATTCGTGATATTTCACGTTGTCCATTCCGCCGACTACGAAGCCATGCTTGTCTTTCAGCAGCGTGAACACACCGTTCTTCATGATTGCCGGATATTCATGGCCGGCATTTGCGGCAGTGATCCTGCCGGTGCGCAGATCGAGAATGCCGACCCAGATGGTCACAAACATTTCCACCTGATTATTGGAACAGAGCGCCTCATTCGTCCGCGTCAGAATTTCCGCCGCATTGTTTCCGAGCATTGCGCAGCTCTGCAGGATGACTTTTGAGATCATCATGAACAGCGAGGCCGGAATGCCCTTTCCGCTGACATCCGCCATGACCATGCATAAATGATCACGGTCGATCAGGAAGAAGTCATAGAAGTCGCCGCCGACCTCTCTGGCAGGCGTCATGGATGCATAGATTTCAAACTCATTACGGTCCGGGAACGGCGGGAATTCATGCGGCAGCATGCTTTCCTGAATCTGGCCGGCAGTTTTCAGCTCGGTATTCAGGCGCGCTTTCCTCACTTCTTCCCGGTGCTTCTTTTCAAGACTCTGGGTCTTTTTCCGGATAATAAACCTGATCAGTCCGAAGAGAGCGGCGAAAGAAAGAAGCACGATCAGTCCGTAGAACCACGTCTGCTCATATAACGCTTTTTCCTTGATGATCCGCACGGAAATCCGTTTTCCGGTATGTCCCTGGGAGTCCTTCAATTTGATCACAAACCGGTAGGTGCCGCCCGGCAGATTGGTATAGTCCACCGGCCCGAGCTCACTGCGCAGAACGGTCATGTCTTCCGAATCAAAGCCGTCCAGCCGGTACATTACCGTCGGATTGGTCAGTGAGAAGTTGAACACATAACTGTATACCGTCAGTTTGTGCATCTTGGAAGGAATATGGAAGTCTCCGTTCGCATCCGGATAAATGCGCACGCCGTCCACATCCACAAACGGCACACTGACCGTCAGATCAAGGATGTTTTCCAGCGGCCGCTCGATGTTGACCTTGGCGACCCCGGTATTGCCTGAAATATAGAGATCTCCTGTATCGGAAAGATAACTGTAGGAATTCGCGGTTGTGATGCACGGCAGACCGTTGTCCATGGAGTAATGAACCGGATTGATTTCTCCATCGGAGAGAAGATCTTCCGTAGGCAGCACATAGATGCCGTTACTGCTGAGGACCCACATCTCATCCTGCGAGTTTTCATACAGATCGAAGTTATTGGAATACGGAAAGTTCCGGATCGTCGTCACCTGATAATCCTCAGTCATATACGCAAGGGAGTTGCTGGTAACGATCCAGTACAGTTTCCGGTTCGGATCCTTCTTGACGCGCATGACGATGCCGGAGGAAAGACCGTCGCGCGTACTGATGCAGCGGGTTCCATCCTCATTGATGACATACATTCCGCCGCCGTCGCTTCCAAGAATGATATCCCCGTCGGTCCCTTCCGCGACAGTCAGGGTTTCCGGATTCTCAATGCCGTCTTCCGTTCCGTAGGACGCAATGACTCTGCCGTCTTTGATTACGTTGGCTCCGCCGGTAGCCGCCACAAGAATCGAGCCGTCTGATGTCACACTGATCGCGCGCAGATGATTGGAAACCAGTCCGTCCTTTTCGGTAAACACCGTTACATTTCCATGGTCATAACAGACCAGTCCGAGTGCCCGCCAGGTGGAGATCCAGATGCGGTCATTACGGTCTTTGATGATGGAACGGATCCGGCAGCCGTCAAGAAACACTTCCAGAGTCGATGCCTTGATCACCTCGCCGTCCGCATACTGCGCATGTTCAATCGGAATGCCCGGTGACAGTACATCCCCTTCTGTCACGATCAGCCCGGTATCGGTGCCGATAAACAGCTGATCTCCGACCATGCATGTGGTATTGACTACCCGCTCCGGAATACCGAAGCGCTCAAAAACATTGGCAAACTGATTGGGAACGATCTTCATGACGCCCTGGCGGGTCGATGTGAACCAGAGGTTGCCTTCATAGTCCGCCATTACGCTTCCGACAGAATTGTTGAGCGGCAGATCGCCGAGATAATGGAACTGATCACCGTCCAGCGCACCGATTCCGTTTCTTCCGGTGATCCAGATGCGTCCGCCGATCTTTTCGATATCCATAACGCCGAACAGCGGAGAAATATCGATTTCCTCCGTGACCGTCAGTTTATCCGTAATGCTTCCGCGGTAAAATACGGATTCATCCGTCCCGAAATACATCTCGCCGGTCTTGTCGGGATCCGGAAAAAGATAAAGCACGCCCTCAATATCGTAATCATCTCTTCCGATGTAGCGGACAACCTTATCCTTATCCAGCACAAAGATGTCATCCTCACTGCTTATACCGTAAATCAGCCCGTCATTTCCGGTACGCAGCACATCCACATACATTCCCTTGACTCGCGGATCCTCAACCGGTGTCATCTGCAGATTTTCATCGAATACATAAACTCCGCTGGTAGTGCTTACGTAAATGTATCCGTCATCGTCTTCCGTAATCATGCCGATGTGCAGGGAATCCAGTCCGTCTTCTTCCTTCCACATCCGGAATATTCCCCGTTCCATCATGGCTACTCCGGCGTCATTGGTTCCGACCCACAGCCGGTCTCTGGAGTCCACAAACAGACTGCCGACATTTGCAATTCCCGTTGTGGAATCAATCCGCTCAAAGGTATTTCCGTCATACCGGACAAGACCGCTGTAACTGCCGATCCAGATAAAGCCGTCGCTTGTTTCCGCAATCGCATTGGCTTCCGAGGTCGGAAGACCGTTCCGGTTATTGTATACGACTGCGGAATAACGCTCGCTGTCACCGATCGGGTCTATTACATTTCCGTCCTGCTTTGCGGAAACAGCACAGAAAAACTCCGATTCCGGATTTGCTGTATTAATTGCGGAATGTGCATGGATATCGGATGTAAGCAAGCCGCATGCAAGCAGCACTGCTGTAAGTGCGGTTTTCATAAGATTTCAGGTCTGATCCGCAGGCACGGAATCTGACCTGTATATTCTAATATAAATACACCCTTCCGCGATTCCAAAGGCACAGATTTGCAAATTCTTTTTATGTGCAGTATCCCGTAAGCCTGCGTTTTTTGCAAAAACCGGAACTGCAGGTACAGCGAACAGGTAAAATCATGCTGTAATTCACCGGAATTACCTGTATGATGAAATTAATCGGAGCTGCTTATGAAAAACAAACAGTTTATTCTTATCGTTATCGGACTGTGCATCGGATTCCTGATCGGTTTTGTAAAACGCGTTATTGTATATCCGAATCAGAAGCACAATTTCCGCACCTATCCAAGATTTGCGGTGGCCGGACAGACCGTGACCTTTGAGACGGCAGAACTGACCGATGACATGTACATCCAGGTAACCGCAAATGTAGATGAACTCATCCAGCTGAGCGAAACGGTATATCAGTTCCGGATGCCGTTTCATGATGTCTATCTTGTTGCCCGGCTGGTGAACGGCAGCGAATGATGGTCTGCCGGATCTCTCCCTGCGTCTTGAAACAAGGCTGATACCGGTCAGCTTCAGTTATGCTGAAAAAAACCGCTTTTCGCGGTTTTCATTTCGTGAGCGCTAAGGGACTCGAACCCATGACCCCTTCCACGTCAAGGAAGTGCTCTCCCAACTGAGCTAAGCACTCATGTGCTTATTCATGTTAGCACACTCTTTTCGGATTGGGAAGAACTTTCTCATCCAACTGTACGTTCCGGATCATTGTAAGCAGTTTCCAGCAGTTCCAGCATCGCAGTTTTTGAGACCTCCGGTTCATCATGTCCCTTCATATAATGTACAAACGGGACTGCATTCAGATAGTCCATGAACGAACGAAGCCGCTTCCGGTCATATTTACTGTCATTGTCATAATAATCTTCATAGTGCGCATCCCCGCCGATCAGCACCTGATCTTCCGGAATATAAATCATTACGGCATCTCTGGTATGCGGCGAATCACGATGCTCGAGAAAACAATGCACACCGCCGAGGTCAATCGTCATCCGTTCGGAGAATGTAATATCCGGCAGTTTCACAACGATCTGTCCGGTATCCGGGTACTGCTTTTTCATGCAGTCATACGTAAACGGAATGTCTTCTCCTGTTTCCAGACGCTGCCGCATGGAGGCATCATCCCATTTCCATGCGGAAACATTCTTCAGAATCTGCGCGGTTGTTTCAGAGGCGATTACCGGGCATTCCGCCGCACAGATACCGAAGGTATGATCCCAGTGCCAGTGTGTCAGCACTATGAGGTCAGGCTCCGGGAGGCCGCATTCGCGCAGTTCACCGAGCAGCTTCCGGTAATTCTCCGGCGAGTTGCCCGCATCCGCAAGGAGACTGCGCTTTTCTCCGCGCACATAAAAGACAAACGGCTGATCCGTTTTCGCATCTGCGTCCATGCAGTAAATATGTTCTGTTAACTGTTTCATAGGCATCTCAATCTTATCAGTTTTCAGCTGCTTCAGGCATAAGGATTCCCACTGCAGGTTTTTTCCGTTACCATATTAAATATGCTTGATGTGAACAGAAACGGCGTGATTGAGCCGGAAGAAGAAGCACTGGGCGATGCGCTCGCAGAAGAAACCGTAACGAAGTCAGCCTGCCCCGGACAGACGGCAGCTCCCTGGCTGCTGATCTGCGCCGGAATCATTATCGTTGTGCTGATCATTCTTCTTCTGATACTTGCAATGTAAGCAGAGACCCGGGTCTCTGTTTTTTCAGTTCACTCCCATATGATTTCAAGAGCGTTTCCGTTCATCGGCGGATGATTTACCACCTGTTCCATCCACGGACCGTAATTATAGTCATGCAGAGCGGTGATCATATCCGTATAGTACCTGTCGCTCCGCAGGGATTCGGCCTGCTCAGCAAACGTTCCGTCACTGTAACAGCGGAAAAACCGGTCAATCAGGGTCATGACGCCGTCATAGCGCTCCCCGCTGAGCCCCTCTTTCCTTAAAAGCTGATCAAATATTTCCGCTGTGCGTTCTGATTCTTTCCGGCCGGCATCCGCCATTCGTTCCGCAAGACCAGCTTCCCCGTACTCCTTTAATGAAATCCGCTCGGTATGATATTCTGCATGCGTTCCTTCGATTGTCAGAACACCGATCTGGTGTCTTCCCGCCAGCGGCATGGAGCTGACGATTTCAAACAGTCCTTCCTCCTGCTGAATCGCCTGGCCGTGCTGGTGACCGGTAAGACAGAGCGGTACGTCATATTCCCGCAGTGTTTTTCTGAGATCCGGATTCGTAATCTGATAGTATCCGCTTGTATCTCCTTCCGGTCCGGCTATGACATTATGATGGCTGAGAAACAGTACGGTCTTTCCGTCGTCTCTTGCGCTTTTCAGCACCTTCCGCAGCCACAGCATCGTCTCGGGAGAGAATGTTCCGGTCGTTCCTCCGTCAAAGGAATTGTCATCCATCGCAATGATGCGGACGTTATTGATTTCCGTGACATAGCTGAGGGAATCCGGCGCCCTGTCCACGACATCAAACAGATCACTGAAGCAGTCCCAGTATTCTTCCGGTGTGCTCCGGTTGAAATCATGATTTCCGGTGGTCATCACAACCGGAATTCCCGCATCCCGGATCTTCTGAAGAATCTGTTTCAGAGCCTGCATGTCTTCCGGTGCGCCGGAGTTTGTATTGTCTCCGGTCATGATGAAAACATCCGGATGTGCATCAATTGCCTGCGCCGCGATGGTTTCCGTCACCGCTTTTCCATACGGCATCGCCGGAACAATCGAACTGATGATATTCGGATCAACGGAAAGATGAAGATCGGAAGTGACGATTGCGTTCAGTGAAGCATTCTTCCATTCCCGCTGCCCGGATGATCCCATGCATCCGGACAGAAACAGGATGAACACAATGGCCAGTAGTTTTATCCGTCTCATAAGCGTATCCTAACACAGCACATGACAAATGCGGGAATCCCTGCATTGCGGGCTGACCATGCCTCTTTTATCCGGGCAGCCGTGCAAAAAGACTGTTCGCCGGTCAGCGAATGCGGTAAACTGCATTCATATGAGCAGAGAACTGACACGCATTCAGAGCATTGAGCGCAGCATCATCCGCAAATACCGGAAAGAGCTGTGGGCACCGTTCCTGAATGCGATATCCGAATATGAGCTGATTCAGCCGAATGACCGCATTGCGGTATGTATTTCCGGCGGGAAGGACTCCATGTGCATGGCAAAGCTGTTTCAGGAGCTGAAGCGGCATTCTGAGATTCCGTTTGAACTGCGGTTTATTGTCATGGATCCCGGATACAGCGAACGAAACCGGCAGAAGATTGCGGAAAATGCCGCTCTTCTTGAAATCCCGGTCGAAGTCTTCGAGACGAATATCTTCCGCGTAGCAAACAGCCAGCCGCGAAATCCCTGCTATCTCTGCGCGAGAATGCGGCGCGGTCATCTCTACAACCGGGCAAAGGAACTCGGCTGCAACAAAATTGCCCTGGGCCACCACATGAACGATGTGATCGAAACCGTACTGGTTTCGATGATGTATGCCAGCAAGATCGATGCCCTGATTCCCAAGGCGCACAGCGAAAACTTTCCGGGAATGGAACTGATCCGTCCGATGTACTGCATCAAAGAACAGGCGATTGAGGACTGGTGCCGGTACAACGGTCTCGAATTCATCCAGTGTGCCTGCAAATTCACGGAAGCCAATGCGCAGGAAAACCGGGAAACAACATCGAAACGGAAAGAAGCCAAACAGCTGATCCGAGAGCTGAAGAAAACAAACCCGGAGATCGAAGGAAACATCTTCCGGGCGGTTCATGCGGTTCAGCTGGACACCTTTCCGGGATACAAGCTGGACGGCACGATGCACAGTTTTCTGGAAACTTATGACGATGACAAAACATGAGCCCGTCACACAGGCTCATGTTTTCATTCACTTTCTTCGGCCGGTTCAATCCGCTCCCTGATTTCCGGCAGGATATCATCCTTCGGTCCGAACAGACGGACATATCCGCGCAGCGATTCCGCCTTCGGACGAAGCCCGCGGGAAGCTTCACTGACAAATATCTGTGCTTTATAGCGGCCGTTTTTCGCCTCCTGAATCAGATTGGCGCCGGAAGCGTTGCCGTCAAATGCGACAACCGTGGACGGCCTGCGCTTGAAGATCTCATAGGCAAAGCTCTTGTACAGTCCCATTCCGGTCGGTTCAATGGAAATCACCACATTTACCTGACTTTCGATCAGCTTGTTTCGCTCGTAGCCGCTGATCATCGTCGGAATGATCGCAAAGATGTCAAACCTTCCCCTGCACTGCCGGATCAGATAGCGTTCATAACCGTTCAGCTTGTCGCCTACCACAAAGAAGACCTTTGACGGATCCAGTTCCTCCACCATCCGGTCAATCAGCTCCACACAGTCGCTGCGGACCTTGGTGGAATGAATATCATTGTTGAAACTGCCGCCGGCAATGACGATCGGATATTTGTCTTCCGGCAGTGTCCGGATGCGTTTCTGAAGTTCCGCAGAGGAATCATAGCGGACCGCAGCGCTGAGCAGCGGACCCGAAATCACGGACGAAGCTTTGATCCGTTCCTGATAATAGGTGCTTACGGCTTCTTTTCCGCAGCTGCGCCGGAATGCCTCCTTCTTTTTCCGGAAGGCTTCCATGCTGGAGGCGATGATCCCGTCTTCCGCTTTCCGCATCTGGCGCATCTCATCAAAACTGAGATTCAGAAGTTTTTCGAGTGAAAGCTGTTCATCTACGGAGTCGGTGCCGTACAGTGCGCCGCCGTCGGTTCCCTGCACGCATGAGATCCCCGCCGCAAGGTATTCCTTCAGCGGGTGTTTTTTCAGTGTGTTGAGATTGTTCAGACGCACGTTGGATGTAATCTGAAACTCCAGAATGACATGGCTGTCCAGAATATCCTTTAACAGTTTCTTTCCCTTTCTGCCGGAAAGATTTGCGGTATACAGACCGTGGCCGATGCGCACCTGAGGCATCTTCTGTCCGGGACGCAGTGCATTTTTCACACAGGCGATGGAGTTTGCGACATTGTCTCTGAGGCTGTCATTTTCACCCGCATGAATACGGATCACAAAGGAAGGTACACGCTGGGCAAGGCTCGTCACTTCGCGGATAAACGGAGCCAGTTCCCGGATGTCATTGATCTCTTCTCCGACAATGTCACATCCGGCCACATACGGATCCTCCGCCACCGCATGCAGAACGCGAAGATTCTCCTTCAGATAATCCGCTGCCGTTACGGAATCCCTGACAATCGTCAGCGGAATCCGGCGCACAGCCGCAAGAAAGCGCAGTGTCACACCGGTTTCCCTTGTGACGGCAGGCATGACCGCATGAATCTCCGCAAGAACCTTCGGGGCCATGTCCGGCTTTACAAGCGACGTATCGGATATTTCCGCATAGGTGATTCCCCGCGCGGCGTAACTGCGTGCGATCCACAGCAGCTTGTCCTGAAACAGCGTATTCTTCCGGTAGGTTTTATGACTGCGGTCTTTCTGAATTGTTTTCAGCACGGAAACAACATCCGGGTCCCCGACCCCTTCAAACGAAGTGATCGGATACGGTGTGTCTGAAGCGACGCCTTTGGTAAATACGTAGCGGTACAGATATACTTTTTCAAGATTCGAAAACACTGCCTGTCCGTCTTTCAGCACCGCAAGCGACGTGCGGATGCGGGCAATGTTGTATGCGCTGTCTTTTGGATTCTCAAGAATCAGACGGGCAAAATTGATCGAGGTGTTATCGTCGATTCTGCGGTTGAGATACTTGCCGGTAAGCATGCTGTTGTGAAACTGCTTTTCCGTTTCCCTGCGCTGCATCACCAGATACTGCATCTGTTCTGTGGTCAGACGGAGATTCAGTTTTTTGATGTAGTACAGCGGATAGCGGATCTGATGCATGATGCCGAGCGCAATCAGGATATCCGGCGAAAGATTTGCATTCATATGGGTATGCAGATCGGAATGAAATTTCACCTCCGTACGGATATAGGTCTTTACAATGGTGCGCGCGATGTCCAGCGTGTAATGCTTTGTCTGCGACATCAGCGTCTTGGAGACCGACGGAATGGCGGCTTTCATTTCGATTCTTCCGTCCGGATAAATATTCGCAACCTTTGTGTTGCCGAGCCGGAAGATATAAATCAGCCGGTTGTACGTATCAAAATAACTCGGCACCGTGCCGCGGATCACAAGCAGATCGTGATCATCCTTGGACAGATGAAGATCGCACAGTTTTGCCAGATTGCGGATCAGATTTCCGGTCCGGTGATTCGGAGTCCGGAGCACATAAAACAGTTCTCCGTTTTCCAGGGACAGATCTACAATGATGTCTTTTTCCTTATCGAGATAAAATGTACCGAACGGTTCCATAGCACCTCCGTTTGTTCGATTATACCAAAACAAAACGCATTGCCCTCATGTGACAATGCGCAGTTTTCACTCAGTTACCTCAAGACTGTCTGTCAGATGCGCTCTCAGAAAGCGCGCAAACCCCTGTTCATTGACAGCCGGAGCACACTTCCAGGCAGCCTGCTTTGCGTCATCGGTTCCGTTTTCCATGGCAACGCCGTATTTTACATACTCCAGCATGGCAATATCATTCGTCGTATCGCCGAATGCCATGATTTCATCTTCCGTTACATGCATCATCGCTCCGATGATCCGGATACCGACATCCTTTGCGAGCAGCGGATGCGAGAATTCCAGCAGATCCGGCGCTGTGCGGAATGCATTGAAACGGGGATCCGGATGTGACGCGGCATACCGCTCCGCTTCTTCCATGCGGGACGGTTCCACCACAAACATGACCTTCAGTTCCGGCTTTACCGTCATCGACCGCACATCCGCTTCGATGCACTGCACGCCGATCCGGTCAGCGACCACATCGGTTCCCGGTGTTTTGCGGGACACGTAAAGCGTCGTACCGTCATACAGCGTGGAAACCAGCCCCATCGGTTCATAGATATCAATGATATCCCGCAGTACCTCCGGCTCAAGCATATAGGCGCTCTGCCGTTTTCCGGTTGCGGTTTCCAGCACCTCTCCGCCGTTGGAGCCGATGATATAGTCCGCCTGATCCGCAAGACCCCAGCCTTCCAGAAGCGGTGTCAGGGAATCGATCGGCCTTCCGCTGCATACCGCAAAGCGTACGCCGCAGCTGCGGTAATGCGCAATCGCTTCGGCAACGGAAGGATCACATCCGTTGTGTTCATTGATGATCGTGCCGTCAAGGTCACTTGCGATCAGCCGGATCATACTTCCGCCTTCACTTTCTCTTTCGGAAGAATCACCTGGGATGCCGGTGAAGTCCCGACCATGCGCATGATCTCATCTCTGCGTGCTTCCATATCCTGATAACCGAGTTCAAAGAGTTCCCGGCATTTTTCCGGGTCGCCTTTCCAGCGGCTGACCTTGATCGTTCTCGACGGATAGATCATGACTGCCTTGTTTTCCTCTACCAGCTGATTGATGAGTCCGATCTGCTTGTAGTAATTCAGATGGCGGACCTTGTAATCCCGCAGGACGCACGGATACTGCGGATAGACAATCCGCATGAGGATCTTTACAAACAGGGATGCCGGCTTGCGCACATAATCCTTCGGCTTGGTCGTAATGATGACCGTTTTCGTGCAGCCCTGTTCCACCGCACGCTCGATGGGAATCATTTTTGTAATGCCGCCGTCCAGCAGACGGTGGCCCTTGAAGTCAACGATCGGGGCTGCGATCGGAAGCGAGCAGGAAGCGCGCAGGAGTTCCATTTCATCATCGAGATCGGACGCATTGAAGAAGATGGTCTTCCCCTGTTCAAGGTCATAACATCCGATTTCCATGTTGCGGTTTTCTTCCCGAAGTTTCCGGACGGAAAAATGTTCCTTGCCGAGCAGATCTTCCCGGAACAGTTTTTTATATGCGACATAATAGCCTTCATGAAGCAGTGCCTGAATACCGACGGCATCTTTTGTGCATGCATAGTTGCAGCAGATCTTCTCCATCGTCTCCGTATCGCCCAGCTCATAGCATGTCTGATATACGGCGCCGCTTGAAATGCCGACACTGTAGTCAAAGCGGATTCCGTTTTCCACCAGCCACTTGCATGCGCCGGCGGTAAACGCACCGCGGACACCGCCGCCTTCCAGCACCAGTCCTGTTTTTTCACTCATGTTGTATACCTCGCTTAACTGCATCTTTAATCTGTTGTCTGAGAAGCTCCGAGTATTCATCCCGGATCATCTGATAGAACTGTTCCACACGTCCCTCGGAAATCAGACGGTGCGGACAGATCTTATCCATGAAGTCCTGATGGAGACGCACTGCGTCGACATCAAGATCATAGGTAACCAGAAGTTCCGCCGCAAGCGCAGCCGTGTTGCGGAGCGTCTGTTCATAGTCATTGGTCAGATTCACGCACATTTCAATGCCGATGCCGTTGATGTTGCCGCCGAGCTTCGTACGGTTGTCTCCCGCATTCCAGCCGATTTCATTGTCGGGGATATTATGGTAGATCACATGATCATCAACGGTATAATGCCAGCCGGTGCTGTTTGTCACATCATTGACCAGCAGAGAGTTATGCGCCTCGGAGTCAGCGCCGGAACTGCGGTTATCCGTCTCATGGATCGTGAGATAGTGAATCTCACGCACCTCACCCGGCCGCCGCGGGCTTCCCCACGGCACGTAGCTGTGAATGACCGGCACTCCCCCGGCAGAGCTGATTTCCACATTATTCACCCAGAAGTCGGAAGTAAAGGTATCCGGCTCCTTCTCCTCCGCGGATTCCTCCGGAACCGTTCCGGTTTCCTGCGGCCGGTTTCCCGGCGTAAGCAGAAGAAAGACCGTCAGCGCAAGCGCTGCCACCATAAAGGAACACATCAGGATAAATACCCGCAGTTTTAATCTTCTTCGTTTCGTTCGTTTCATTTCCATTCCTGTATCAGAACA
This sequence comes from uncultured Erysipelotrichaceae bacterium, assembly GCA_946621045.1. The sequence continues at coordinate 1,570 of CAMOOA010000019.1, read as the reverse complement.
GCGGCGCAAGCAGGTTGAGAACCCCGCGGAACATCCGTACGATCAGATTGGTGTTCCTGCACTGTTCCTTCGTCACTTCCCGTGATTCCTGCAGTCCTGCTTCAAAGGATCTCCGAAGCTCCCTGGCGAGTTCGGTATCCCGCATCAGAATTCCTGCCTCAAACTGCATGTAATAGCTCCGGTAATCCGTATTGACCGACCCCACAAGACATACTTCGTCATCACAGACGATATTCTTCCGGTGATTGAACCCGGGGGTGTACCGGTAGATGCGCACGCCGGAATGAATCAGCTTGGCAAAATTGGACTGTGTGATCTGATAAACGGTCTTCTTGTCCGGAATCTCCGGCACAATGATCCGCACATCCACACCGCTCATTGAAGCCCGGCATAACGCAGACATCATATCATTATTCAGAACCAGATAAGGCGTATCGATGTAAATATACTTCTTTGCGTAATTCACAAGGTTTGCATGTATGGAAAGTCCGGTATCCGCATCATCCGTCGGCGTATCGCTGAACGGCTGATAGTACGTATCCGGTCTTCCCTCACAGGTATGATACGGGAGGTAGCGGCTGTAGTCGATTTCCGACTCATCCTTCTTCAGATAGGAGTACATGCCGAGAAACATGACCGTCATGGAGCGGACCGCCTCCCCTTTTACCATGACCGCGGAATCGCGCCAGTATCCGTAGGGGCTGATTTTATTCACATACTCATCGGACAGGTTGAGCCCGCCGGTAAACCCGGTTTCATTGTCAATGACACAGATCTTGCGGTGATCGCGGTTGTTCATCGTGACCAGCAGCGCTGCCCGCATCCGGTTGAACCGGTACGCTTCAATGCCGAGGGAATTCAGATACCGGTCATACCGGCGCGGCAGAGACAGCGTGCATCCGAAGTCATCATAGATAATCTTTACTTCAACTCCTTCGGCAGCCTTCTGTTTCAGGACTTCCAGCGTCTGGTCCCAGAGCCAGCCGGTGCCGATAATGTAGTATTCCAGGAAGATAAACTGTTTTGCCTTCTTCAGTTCCTCCAGAAAAACCGGAAAGAACTCCTCACCGCTGTTGAAATAGGTGACTGCCGTATTCTGATAGATCGGAAAGCCGGAAAGCCGCAGTCCCTGCGAAAAGATCTTGTTGATATGGGGGTGTTCCCTCTCCAGTTTTTCCTTGATGGACGGGTCCTGTTTCAGAAGGCCGCGCATGCGTGCATCCGCTTCAATTGTGCCGTTGGCAAGCCGCTTCGGCATTTTCCGTCCGAAGCACAGCAGAAAAAGAACACTGCCGAGTAACGGAAATGCCAGAATCACAAAACACCAGCCGATCTTGTACGAACTGTCTTCATCCTTGTTTATGACGTAGATCACCAGAACAAATGCCAGAATGTTGATCAGCCAGCTCAGACTGTAGTAAAGCGTTGCCCGGTAGATACCGGAAAGCAGAAGCAGAATCTGCAGGATCACGAGAACCGCAAGCAGCGGCATTCTGCTCGCAACAATCTTCTTCAATCGACGCATGTATATATTATATAACGTTATAATTCGCAGCTGACATATCAGACT
>CAMOOA010000018.1 GCA_946621045.1 uncultured Erysipelotrichaceae bacterium | reverse complement strand
TGTTCAGGGCAACACGTGTGACACTGCGGATCGCCGCATTCATTCCCGGCGCATCACCGCCTGAAGTAAGCACACCAATCTTTCTGACCATATCATTACCTCAAATCTTCCTAATTTTAGCACATGTCGCAGAACTATACTTCCGCATAAAGCTTCCTGCGGTCATTTCCATCAAGATATACCGGCTCTGCCAGTGCCTTGATCCGTTCGATGATCCGGTCCGCAGCGGAGACGGAATCTCCGGAATAGGTCGTCCGCAGATGCGCCTGCAGGCTGTGCAGATCGCCGTTGCCTGTGAACCAGGTCATCTTTTCCTTCTGCATGCGGGCATCCAGTATGGAAAGCAGCACCATCCGGTTCCGGTCCGTCACTTCTTCGGCACCGATATCATCGATGACAAGAATATCCGCGGCGCGGCACTGATCCGCTTCCCGGCGGTACTCCCCGCTGTATGCGGTTGCAGCAATCCGGTCGCAGAAGGAAGGATAATGAACAAATGCGGCGGATCCGCCGTTTTCCGCGATCCGGTTTGCGGCGCAGGCCGCAAGATATGTTTTTCCGGTTCCCATGTTTCCGTAAAGGAATACGCCTTTATGCTCATCGCAGGATGCCGCAAGCCGCGTTACCGTATTCAGATACGCGGAAGTCTCACCCTCAAGATTGATTGTTTCAAACCGGACCTGGCGCAGCGCATTTCCGAAATCACAGACGAGATAGCGGTCCATCTGCGATTCACCTTTCAGACGCTCCGTCTCATAGGGACAGGCTTCCACCGTTTCCTGCAGGATCACATCATATCGGACGCCCATATGATATCCCTTCTGTTTCTGGCGGCACTCCTTCAGGGATCTGCAGCCGCGGCAGGGTTCCAGCGACTTCAGATAGCGGTCAAACAGAAAGGCATGGCGCACAAGTTCCTCCTCCGGAATTCCCTTCGTCTTCATGACTCTGTGCAGATATGCATCTCTCCGAAGTGTTTCAATCAGTTTCTGCTTCTCCGAATCATCCCGGTTCGGGTTACGGGGAATGGTGAGCGGTCTCAGATCAGACATATCAGACGCCTCCTTTCGGTTTGTTCAGAAGCCGTTTCACTGCTTCGATTTCTTCCTTCGATGCAGGAACGGTGTTTTTATTCCGTACCGGATCGGCGTTGTAGAATGCGGGCAGTTCCTCCTGCTTTTTCGATCCGGACTTTGCTTTCTTTCTGGTCTCCGCAAATGCCTCTTCCCTGGTATGGACACCGTCTCTTGCCCATTCACCAGCGACCATGTCGACAAAGCGGCTGTTCAGACGGTTATCGGAGATGCTGAGAATATATTCAATCATCACATTGATGACCTCATTGGGAAAATGCATGTCCATCGCCAGACGTTCCAGAATCCGTTTGTCAGCCTGCGAGACAAGCGCACCGTTCTGCTTTGCCATCAGGAATGATACCGGAGGAAGCGTGTACGGGTCCTTGGCGGATGTGATATCCGGACGTGCAGAGGCGGCAGAGCGCTTCAGCCGTTCAAGATCAAGACTTACCGGATCCAGCCGGACGCAATGACCCACCAGGATGCGCATGCGGTCTGCGGAAAGTCCGTACAGCGTCGCAAGCTTTCCGATCTCCTCGAGATTGGAACGCGTCCTGAGAATATTGGGAAATACGACATCCGAAGTCGTATTGAAGAAATGCTCATAATCAAAATTGATGCTTATATCGTTTTCCGAAAACTGATACTTCGGTGATACCTTCTGAAAATCAACCGCCGCTTCATAATCCTGTTCGCTCGGCAGCCGGCGCACCGCAGAAGTGATGTCGCGGTAGCCTTCCGACGCGACTGCACCGGACAGAAATCTTGCGGCAGAGCTCTCCGCCTGCTTTTTTCCGACCGCATGCACATACGTTGCGTAGAACTCCCGGCTGGAAAGAAAACTGGCGGACGGAAGCGGAGAATTCAGCCGGTAAATATAGGAATTCCGGGATTCTCCCTCCTGAACGAATGTCCGCAGGAGAAGATACTCTTCGAGATGAACGCGGGCCTGTTCCACCTCATCCGGCGTCTTTCCGAGCAGTTCGAACAGACGGGTGTGATTCTCCTGGGTTCTCTGCAGGCGTCCTTCGCTGTGCAGAAGAAGATAAAGCAGCACCGCATCATTGCCGATGATCGGAAGATACAGTGAAACCAGCGAAGATATGGTATCTTCACTGAGGTTTTCACTCATCTCCACACGATAGACGTCCCTGCCCTTAAGCTGCATCGTCCTTCTCCAGCGCTGTCACGGCATCAACCACTTTTTCGTAAAGCTCCGTGATTGTCCCGTCATTCATTATGACAATTGTTGCCTGTTCAATCTGCCGTTCCGGATGAATCTGAGATTCATAGCGGGCTTCGGCTTCTTCTCTTGTATAGTCACGGTCTTCCATCATCCGGGCAACCGCTTTTTCCTTTGCACACGCCACAACAAGTATGGCGTCAAAATGTGATTCCAGATGCGCTTCAAACAGCAGCGGAACTTCCGCAAAAACGAACGTTTCATCGGTGTGATTCGCAAAGAAGCGGTCCATGCCCGCAACGATTGCCGGATGGGTGATACTGTTCAGCTTCTTCCGTTTTTCTTCATCACTGAAAATCACAGCCGCAAGTTTACCGCGGTCGATTTCTCCGAATTCATCCAGGATATCGGATCCGAAGGCATCGGTGATCTGTTCAAAGCACGGATCGTTCTTCCGGTATAAAGTCCGCGAATATCCGTCGCAGTCAAAAACACGATATCCCATTCTGCGGAGCAGGATGGAAACCGTTGTTTTTCCGGATGCGATCGTGCCTGTAATTCCAATCTTTTTCATCATGATTTCTGACAGTGCGGACAGTAGTAGGAAGAACGTCCGCCGACTCTTACTATTTTAATCGCAGTCCCGCATTCCTGACACTCCTTTTGCGCATGCACCATGCAGGACAGCTGAAAGAGGCCGGTAACGCCAAGCGATGAGGTATAGGAACGGATCGTCGTTCCCCCTGCCTGAATCGCAGCTTCCAGGATCCGCCGGGTTTCCCTGACGATTGCCTCGCAGAGCGGCTTCGAAAGCCGGCGGCAGTTCATGCGCGGCCGGATTCCGCACGCAAAACAGATCTCATCCGCATAGATGTTACCGATCCCCGCCACAACGCTCTGATCGAGCAGGATCGTTTTCACCGGCGTATTCCGTTCCTTCGTGATCCGGTAAAGGTACGCGGCATTGAATGCTTCCTCAAACGGTTCCGGTCCAAGACCGTGAAACGCGCTGCGGTCGATATCCGGATCACAAAGCTCCATGGTTCCGAATTTCCGGGTATCATGATACCGCAGTTCGCGTCCGTCGGACAGCGAAAATACGACATGCGTATGGCGGTCCAACGGATCGCCCTTCTGTTTGATCCAGTACTTGCCTTCCATCCGCAGATGCGATACCAGGATCACATCCTCCATTCCGAACAGAAGATACTTGCCGCGGCGTTCAAACGTGAGAAAACGGCGCCCGGTCAGTGCCCTTCGGAACGCGGTTTCACTTCGATCGATCATTTTGGGCAGATATACCCTGACGTCTTCAATCTCCGCTCCCTGAATCTGTTTTTCCAGGGTCCGGAGAACCGTCTCCACTTCGGGCAGTTCCGGCATTATTTTGCCTCATACCAGTCGGATCCGACCGAGCACTCCACCGTAAGCGGAACCTTCAGTTTCATGGCATTCACCATTCCCGTTTCGATCAGTTTTTTCATCGCATCGATCTCATCTTCGGGCACATCGAAAATCAGTTCATCATGAACCTGAAGAATCATTCTGGATTTCACACCGGCTTCCTTCATCATCCGGTCGATATGAATCATCGCAATCTTGATCAGATCCGCCGCGCTTCCCTGGATCGGCGCATTCATGGCAGCCCGCTTACCGAACTCACGGATCATGCGGTTCTTGTCATGAATCTGGGGAATGCTGCGGCGCCGTCCGCTGACGGTGACGACATAGCCGTTTTTATCGCAGAATTCCACGAGCGAATTCATATAGGTGCGGATCTTCGGGAATTTCTCGAAGTAGGTGGCAATAAACTCCGCTGCTTCCCTGCGGGTAATTCCAAGCTGTTCCGCAAGTCCGAAATCAGAGATGCCGTAAACAATTCCGAAGTTGACGGTCTTGGCGCGGCGTCTCATTTCCTTCGTGACATCTTCCTGATCCACGCCGAACACATCCATCGCGGTTTTGGTATGAATATCAATATCATTGTTGAAGGCATCGATCATGGAGCTTTCATCCGCCATATCCGCCAGCATCCGCAGTTCGATCTGATGGTAATCCGAAGAGATCAGCACATGCCCTTTTTCCGGCAGGAATGCCTTCCGGATGATCCGTCCCTGTTCATCGCGCACACTGATGTTCTGAAGATTCGGTTCGCTCGAGGACAGGCGTCCGGTCTGTGTCGCGCACTGGTTGTACAGCGTATGGATGCGTCCGTCATCACAGATATATTTCTGCAGGCCTTCCGCATAGGTGCTGTAGATCTTCGCGAGTTTGCGGTAGGAAAGAAGCGCCGGAATGATCGGATGCGCACCGCTCAGCTTTTCCAGGACATCGGCACCGGTGCTGCGCTTTTTTCCGCTCGGAAGTCCGAGCCTGTCATACAGGATTTCCGCAAGCTGTTTCGGACTGTTGATATTGAACTCAGTGCCCGCAAGCGCAAATATCTGCGCCTGAAGATCATCGATCTGCCCTTTCATTTCGGCGGAAATATCCCGCAGGACATTCACATCGCAGATCACACCGGTCTTTTCCATTTCAAACAGGATCGCAGTCAGCGGGAGTTCCATGTCCCGGTACAGCGCAGTCAGCTGTTCTTCCTTCAGCTGCGGCGCGATCTCCTTATAAAGTTCAAAGGTATTCTTTGCCTTTTCGCATGCATAGCGGACAACACTTTCCATATCCGGAAGCTTCGGCCGCGCAGCCGTTCCGTAAACCTGTTCATAGGTTTCCGTTGTGACCGCACCGGTTTTCTTCATCAGCGCATCCTCGGAAGTCATTTCCGAATCCGCAAGATTCGCCATGATCATGACATCATCCGTAAAACTGCAGGAAAGGCCGAAACGGTCTGCATAATGCATGTTCCGCTTGATGTCATAGCCGATCCGTCTGGATGAGGTATCCTGAAACGCCGCAAGCAGCGCACTGTCATTCAGGGCATGTTCAAGCGTCAGATAAACGCCTTTTGCGCCGTTGTACAGCGCGATTCCGCGCAGTTCGGACAGATAGAACGGCGCTTTGTCTCCGTCATACCAGACCGCAAGGTCGGTATGCAGGAAGTCCTCCGGGCAGCGTTCCGCCTCTTCAAAGCGGACGGGTTCGGTTTCATCCTCCGGCTGTCCGCTGTCTCCCCCTGCCAGTTCCTGATAACGCCGTACCAGCGAGTTCATGTTCAGGCTTTCAAAGAAACGGATCAGCGCCGCATAATCCGGCACAAATACACAGTCATCTGCGGTAAATGAAAGCGGCACATCCCGGCGGATCGTCGCCAGCGTCTTGGAAAGCATTGCCGACTCTCTGCCTTCCTGCACTTTCTTGCCGGTCGCCCCTTTCAGTTCATCCGCATGGGCGAGCACGTTTTCCACATCATGGTACTGGTCGAGCAGTTTCAGTGCGGTCTTCTCACCGATGCCGGGAATGCCGGGGATATTGTCGGAGTGGTCGCCCATAAGTCCTTTCAGATCGATGATCTGGGACGGAGCGATTCCCATCTCCTCCTTAAGGGATTCCTCATTCATTTCCGCCATTTCCGTGATTCCCTTTTTCATCAGCATCACTGTCGTTTTGCTGTCGATCAGCTGAAGAAGATCGCGGTCGCTGGAAAAAATAACGGTCCGGTAGCCGTCCGCCGCTTTACTGATGGAGCCGATCAGATCATCCGCTTCAATATCCGGCATTTCCACCCAGCGGATATGAAAGGCATCCAGATAGTCCCGGACAAGCTGAAACTGCGGCACAAGATCATCCGGTGCCGGTTTCCGTCCGCCCTTATAATCTGCGTAAAGCTCATGCCGGAAGGTATGCTTGCCGGCGTCAAACGCAACCAGAACACTGTCCGGCTGAACGAGGTCCATCGCCTTCTGCAGCATATTCGCAAATCCGAAGATCGCATTGGTCGGGATTCCTTCTCTGCTTGTCATGCGCTGCCCGTAAGCGGTCGCATAATATGCGCGGAACAGCATCGCATTTCCATCTACTACCAACAGTTTTTTCATAATCATCGTCCATTTCTTTCTGTTTTATCAAAAAGGCCCGGAGCTGTCCGCTCCCGAGCCTGTCAGCCGGCGTTTGAATCTGTACCGGGGTCTTCCGTGTTTTCCGGGTCCGGCGTCGCCTGTGCTTCTTCATAGGTCAGCGCCTGCTCGGGAGGCGTATCTTCTTCCGCTGCGGTTTCGGCAGGTTCCGCTGCAGCGCGGGGAGATGCCATTGATTCCAGTACTGCCAGATTCTCATACATGATTGAAAGATAATCCTTGCCGGCGCTTTCTTCCCCGTCGGTAAGACTGGACAGATTGCTGAGCTCAACACGTGTCAGGGAAAGGTCCTCCTGCACGCGGTTGAACAGTTCCACCATATCTTCCGTCATATTTTCTTCATACACGATATACCGCACATTGTCTTCCTGAATCCGTTTTTCAATCAGCGCAAGCTGTTCCTCGTTGGGGAGCGCACCGTATTTGGAAAGAATGACCGGATATACCTGGAATCCGTAGGTTTTCTGCCAGTTGCCGAAGCTTGCGGTCATCGAGACAAAACGGATTTCCTTGTTGTTTACAATATTCGAAGTGGAAAGCGCCTGATACTGCGCGTCAAGATTGATCAGATCATTTTCCAGCGTCTCAAAATTTTCCTCGATGTTGTTGCGCTCATCCGGATACGTGCTGACCAGCCAGGAACGGATATCCTTGGCCATGGAAAGCATGGCGATCGGATCCATCCAGAGATACAGATCCTTCGAGTCGGTATCGATCATGGTGAAGGCATCGCCGCGGTAATACGGGCTCTCAAGGTAAGTGATTTCGCCGTCGGTGATCACTTCCGTATAGCGGCGGAAATCATATACCGCATTCAGAACGGACAGGTCAATCTGGTTGGGAACCATCGCATTGAAATCGTCGCTGTACATGGAATAATACGGTTCCAGCTGACCGATATGCAGAAACACCTGCGCCCGGCTCAGAATATTCTCCCAGTCGCTTTTCACGGAAGCCCGCTGCACGATCACATCATCCTGGATCGACTCCGCCGTAACGGAACCGCCGGTCAGCCGGTTCACGAGAAATCCGATCGGATATACCGTATAGGCGATCGTCGTACGCTCTGCCGTACATCCTGAAAGCGTCAGGACAAGCATCATCAGAGAAAGATATTTGATCAGAAACTTTTTCATTCGGTCTCCTTTTATGTTCGTTCAGACCTGCGATGAATTCGTACGGATAACGGTACGAACCGCAAGATATGCAGGAATAGCAATCATGACGCCCAGACCTCCGGCAAGAATGCCGCCGGCATAAATCGAGAACAGCGCCCACAGCGGTGAAATCTTGACATTGCGTGAATGGACGAGCGGTTCAATCAGGTAGGCATCCAGCTGAGATAATACCACAATACAGACCAGCAGGATGATTACATTCCGCTGCGGCATCGTCAGGGCCGTAAGAATACCGACCGTATTGCCGATCATCGGACCGATATACGGGATGATCAGGCCGATTGCCGTAAGCAGGGATACAAGCAGCCAGTCCTTATGCCCTACGAAATAATACATCAGCGCATATTCCACAAACTTGATGAGCATCAGGACAAGCAGCGACCGGATATAGGTGCCGATTTCCGCATCGACTGCCCTCATGCTGCGGATCGCCCGGCTGCCGAGGCGTTTTGCAAAACTGTAGATGGAAGCTTCGATGTTCTTCCAGGAAAAACACATGTACATCGAAACGATGATCGTGATCACGAAAATCGTAAAGATCTTGACTGCATCCGACAGAACTGCGGAAAACTGTGTTGAAAGCTGCGGCAGGAAGTTCCGGGTGGACTGCAGACCGGCAACGATTTCCTGAATCAGCCGGCGCATCCATTCCGGCGCCCCGCTCTCGGTAAGCTCCAAATACGAGTTATAAATGGAATTGACACCGGAAATCATCGACGTGATAAAGGATGAAAGCCGGGAATAAATCAGCGGGACAATGGTAAATGCAAGCCAGAACAGGATTACAAGCAGAATGATATAGAATACCGGAACCGTAATTTTCCGGCTGATCTTATACTTTCCTTCCAGCGTCTCGATCAGGGGATGAATCACATAGGCAATGACAAATCCCAGAACGAACGGACGCAGGATGTGCCATGCCTTACGGAACAGCCCGATCCATACCACATCGACAGACCGCACCAGAAAAACCACAAGCAGAACAAGGATTACCTTGATCAGCGCCTGAATATGAATATCTTCATTGATTTTCTCAGCAATCTGATTGATAAGCTTCATAGCCAGTAAATTCTATCACTCCCTGCCGTGATTTTGAAACCGGCAGATAGAGAGGTGTCAGCGCGGGAGCGGCTGGGCGCCGCCGAACCGCATGACCTGTTTTTTTCCGTGTTCCACCGCAAGGTCCGCCAGCATCTCCACGTCGTTGATATAATTGCGGGAAAGTGCGCTTTCCACGATTGCCGGAAGATTCGCCCCGGTAATCACAATCACCGGATAACTGGCGCAGGTTTCCGCATAGGCAAGCGCGGTATGATACGGTGTGCCGCGGGCGCTGTCCGTAAAAACCAGAACCCCCTGGGTATCCGGCGCAAACGACGCCGCTGCCCGGTTCACCGCTTCCGCAAAACCTTCTTTGGTATCCCCTTTCCGATAATCCTCACAGACCAGATTGCGCTGCGGGCTTTCAATCTGTTCAATTACCCTCACCATTTCATGCGCAAACTGTGCATGCCCGAGAATCATGATACCAATCATTTCGCTTCCTCCCAATTGTTCGGTTCAATTATATCGAATTCCGATCCTTTATCGGCAGGAAACCGGCGAAAGAGCAGAAAAAACAGCAGGCCGGACAGCGCGCCGAGCGGAATCAGAAGCCATGCATTCCGGGCAGCCGGCATCGCGGCGGAAAAGATCAGATCGACCATCCCGCCGGAACAGGCAAATCCGGCCCGGAACCCGCTGTATGCGCTCAGCCAGCCGGACAGTCCGAACAGAACCGAATACCCTGCATAAAGCAGCGGCGAGGCAAGAATCAGCCAGTATTCAAACGGCTCACACAATCCGCATGAAAATGCACTTATGGCACACAGCAGAAGAAATATCCGGAATTTCCCGCTGCCGGAACTGGGGCGTTTGGCAAGAAACAGGCAGGCACACGGAATACCGGCCATCATCGGCGCAAAGAAGCCGGACATGTATTTTCCCGGATCGTATTCCGAATCGGTTACCTGTCCCCAGAAGTAATTCATATCATGAGCTCCGCCTTCGCCGAGAATGACATAGTTCAGCGGCCGGTGCAGATCAAACGGCGCAAGCAGACGGTTCAGAAGCACAAACAGTCCGGTGCCGGACCGCCCTAGCGGAATCAGCTTTTCTGCAATCACGGCAATCCCGTGAAACAGCACAATGCGCAGCGCGATCAGCACTGCCGCAAGAGCCGCAAGCACAAAACTGAGAACAGCGAATGTTACCAGCGGCCGGCGCTCTGTCCCGGTGCGCCGAAGCACAGCGGCGGCAGTTCCCCCAAGCAGAAGACCCGTAACTGCGGAAGGTCCGTACAGCGCCAGCGTATTAAGCGGATCCTCAAGGACAGCCGGTGCGAACATGACAAACGCCGAGGAAGCAGAAAACGAATTATAAAGCAGAATGCCCATCAGGGCTCCGAGCGCGCCGGTCAGCCGGTTTCCGCTCAGAACATATCCGGCAGAAACGGCCGTAAGAAAACCGCGGTTGTCATAAACCGCACTTGCGATTCTGGAAAGAACCCAGCCGATCCGGTTTGCCGGGGTCGCCACCGCTCCCCCCTGCATGGCAGCCGGACAGAGCGCGTAACCGATGCCCGCAAGAATTCCGAAAACCGGAAGAATCCATATTACCGGAAGGACTGCCTTCCGGATCATCTGACCAAAGTGTTTCATCACCAACTCATGATATTATGAATCTGTTAAGAATGAAAATCAGGAGGCTCACAGTTTTATGATTATTCAGAGTTCAAGAGTATATGTAGCGGGCAGTTTCATGAAAGCTGCGCTCGAACTGGAAGACGGACGGATCATCCGTGTTCTTCCCTTCGGAACGGCAGAACCGGATATTGATTACGGAAACCGCCGGATCGTCCCGGGATTCATTGACGTTCACTGTCACGGGGCATATGGCTGGGATACAAACGACGCCACTCCCGAAGGCCTGAGAGCCTGGGCCAGAGGAATCCCTGCCGAAGGCGTTACCGGCTTTCTTGCGACGACCGTCACCCAGTTGAAACCGGTTCTGATGAACGCGGTATCCAATGTCGCAGCTGTCATGAAGACCCATCAGCCGGGACGGGACGGCGCTTCCATTCTCGGCATTCATTTTGAAGGCCCCTATCTGAATATCCGTCACAAGGGAGCTCAGCCTCCCGAGGCAATCGTTCCGCCCTCGGTCGAAGAATTCACGGAATACCAGAAGGCAGCCGGAGGAAATATCCGCCTCATCACGATCGCCACAGAGAATGATCCGGATTTTGCGCTGACGCGGTACTGCGCATCCACGGGCGTGCGGGTATCCATCGGTCATACCGATGCGGACTATGAAGGCGTCATGCTGGCGGCTGCCAACGGCGCAGTATCCATCACTCATACCTACAACGCACAGACGCCGTTCAAACACCGTGACAACGGTGTCGTCGGCGCCGCCCTGCGCCTGCGGAATCTTTACAGCGAGATCATCTGCGACTGCGCGCACAGCACGCCGGAAGCCCTGAATATCTTCTTTACATGCAAGGGGCGCGACAAGGCAATCATGATTTCCGATGCGCTGATGTGCAAAGGCTTCAAGCCAGGCGACAAATTCATTTTCGGCGGTCATGAAGTGGAAATATGGGAAGACGGCTGCGCCCATCTCACCGATATTCCGGAGCACAGCATCGCAGGATCCACGATGCACACCAATGACGGTCTTCGCAACCTTGTTGAACGCGCCGGGGTTCCCTTCGATGCCGCGATCAACTCCTGTACGCTGAACCCTGCCGCTCTGCTCGGACTGGATGATCATCTCGGCAAACTCGCCGCCGGTTATGATGCGGATATTGTCGTGCTGAATGATGATTACTCCGTGGAAGAAACCTTCTGCAAGGGCGTTCCCCAGCTTCACTGATCCTGTATTTATGCCGGATGATTCCGGCATTTTTTTAATTTTTCAGTGATTTATTCAACATGTTTTTCCCTCTTTGTTCTATAATAGACGGGCATACCTCAAGGAAATCCGGTGACGGCTTTCCTTTTTGGATGTGCTTTTAAGAAAGAAACGAACGATGGCGAAACAAAATGGCAAGAAAATGAATCCGTCCAATATCAGTCTTACGCCGAAAAAAAGCGGGAAGCAGAAGAAAATGCCTGAACTCCCTGTGATGAACGGCGAAGCGGTCAGAACATCGGATGCTCCGGCAGTACGCGATGAGCGTAAGCTGGAACTGTTTTCGGACTCGGTTCATGGAAAAAAACAGGAAAACCGTGAAGCTGCTGTGATTCCGCCGGATCTTCCGGAGGATCTCATTCAGCATGCAGAACCGGCAAAACCCGTTAACAGTTTGAATACCCCGGAACCTGCCGTTGAGTCGGAAGATCCCGAGAACGTTTCCCTGTTCTTCCCCGAGCTCGCAAAGCTTGAGTCGGAAGCGAAGGAATCCATAAAGCAGAAAAACACAGAACCCCCGGCGGAAACAGTTCCTGCATCTGACGCAGATACCCCTTCCGCTCCGGAAGTCTCCGTTTCCTCAGAGATCACCCCTCCGCCCGTACCGGTCAGAGAACCGGCACCGGCACAGGAAACCCTTTCTGCAGAGGATACGCAGGCAGAACCGACAGAACCCGTACGACCGGTTCGGAAACCCCGGAAAAAGAAAAAGCCCGTTCAGAGCGTCCGTTCCGAACAGGCGGAAAAAACAGCGAAAGCAACCGGCACCGGATCATCCGGCAAAAAGACATTTGCGGAAACCGTGCTGAAACCGCGCTCTTCCCGGAAGAAAGCAGAGCCGAAATCCGGAAAATCTTCCGGCAGCCGCGAACCGCTGATCAAGTACCGTTCCGGAAAAATTCTGCTCGGCATCTTTGCCGGATTCATGATTCTTGGCGTGATTGCCGGATTTGCCGGCACGATGTGGTTTGAAAACCTCATTAAAAATGTACCTCCGCTTGATATCGGAAAACGTGAAGAATATTCCCAGGCATCTGTAATTTACGATCATGACGGAAAGGTTGTGGCGGAATACGGAACCAACGAGAATGTTGAGTGGGCGGAATCGAGTGAAATTCCCCAGCAGCTGAAAGATGCATTCATCGCGATCGAGGATCAGCGCTTCTATGAACATAACGGCATCGACCTCAAACGTCTTGTCGGCGCTGTAATCGGTCAGGTTACCGGCAACGCAAGTTACGGCGCTTCCACGATCACCCAGCAGCTGATCAAGAATACGCACCTTACCCAGGAAGTCTCCTATGAGCGTAAGGCAAGAGAAATTCACCTCGCGCTGGAACTTGAAAAAGTCATGTCGAAGGATGACATTCTCGTCTGGTACATGAATACGCTGTATCTCGGTGATTCCAACTACGGCGTCAAAGTTGCGGCGGAAGACTACTTCGGCAAGAAGCTGAATCAGCTGTCCCTGCGGGAATGTGCAATTCTCGCCGGACTTGCCCAGTCGCCGAATGCATACAACCCCCGTCTCAACAGCCTCAAGGGTGATATGACACCGACCAACCGCCGGACAAACAACGTTCTCTATGCGATGCATAAGACCGGAAAGATCAGTGACACGCAGTATGAGGCTGCCCTGAATGAGCACCTCAATGTGCTTGAACAGTCCCGCCGTTACGAACTGTATGATTATCCGATCTACGTCGAATATGCTGTTGAAGATGTTGCGAAAAAGCTTCTTCAGGCGGAGGAAGCGGAAATCACGGATGAAGCGCTGACCGAAAAGAAACAGTGGCTGCGCACCGCCGGATATCAGATCTATACCGGCTTCAATACCAGCATCCAGGATATTTCTCAGGATGCGATCACCAATTTCGACCGCTACCCCACTCTGATCACGGGCACGGAAGTTCAGGCAAGCGCGGTTATCATGGACCAGCGGACCGGCGAAGTTGTCGCAATGGTCGGCGGCCGTGAGGAACCTACCGCACCGGAAGGATTCAACCGTGCAACCGACAGTACACAGGCAGTCGGATCTTCCATCAAGCCGCTGTCGGTATATGCCCCGGCATGTGAAACCGGCGATTACCCCGGCACGACCGTCATGGATACCCAGGAGAGCATCCAGGGTTACGGCGAAGACAACAGCTATCCGAACGGCGATCACACCGGTGCCGCAATCACGATGCGGCGCGCGCTGGAACTCTCGCACAACATCCCTGCCGCAAGATTCCTTCTTGAACATGTCGGAATCGACAAGGCCTACAAGTTCATGGTGGATGAAGGCTTCGCTCCGGAGAATCTTGCCAAGACCGCCGCAGGCCTCGCCCTCGGCGCAACCGACGTCACAACGCTTGAAATGACTGCGGCCTATGCATGTCTGGCCAACGGCGGTGTCTATATTGAACCGCATGCCTATCGTAAGGTTACCGACCGTTTCGGAAATCTGATTCTTGACGGCAGCAACGTCGAAACGCACCGTGTATTCTCGAAAGCCACCGCATGGCTGGTTACCAACATGATGGAAACCAACATGGTTGACGGATACGGTGTCAACGCAAAGCTTTCCAATGTGAAGTCCTGCGGAAAGACCGGCACGCATGAGCATCAGGTTATCTCCTTCGGCGGATATACTCCCTATTACACCAGTTTCCTGCGGATCTCCGCAGATGACTATGTACGGATGACAAACAGTTCATCGTACTATCAGTCGGCTCCTCTCTGGCGCGCATACATGGAACCGATCCATGAAGGTCTGGAAGACCGTGAGATCCAGGATTTCACGGCAGAGGATGTCGGGATCCAGCAGTACTGGGTCTGCACCAACAGCGGCCAGCTAGCCCAGAGCTGGTGTGAAGGTCATTATGAATATGCCGCTCCCGACAACGCTCCTACGGTTCTCTGTGAAGGACACACCTATGCAGAACCGGAATGGACCGAAGAAACCTGGACCGAAGGCTATATCAACTATGACGATCCCAACTGGTGGGAAAAAGGCTGGTGGGACGAGATGGGCAACTTCCATCCGTACTGATCTCCATAACATCAGGATCTGAACGCACATTTGCGTTCAGATCTTTTTTTTTTTTTCATTTCCCCTGCCCAAAGAAAAAAGATCCTGCCTGAGCAGGACCTCTGAATAATGCTTACTGAATGCCGTCGGGATTCTTCAGCGTGAAGTTCCACGAATCACGGCACATCTCATCAATGTTGTATTTCGCCTTCCAGTGAAGCAGACTGGCTGCCTTTTCGGTATCCGCATAGCATTCTGCGATATCGCCCGGACGACGCTCCATAATCTTATACGGCAGTTCCTTTCCGCAGGCTTTTTCATATGCATGCAGAACCTCGAGCACGGAATAGCCGTTGCCGGTGCCGAGATTGATATAGTCGGCGCCCTTATGTTCCAGCGCATACTTCACGGCAGCAATATGTCCTTCCGCAAGGTCCACGACGTGGATGTAGTCGCGTACGCCGGTTCCGTCCGGAGTCGGATAGTCATTGCCCCAGACACGCAGATATTCGAGCGTTCCGTTGGCAACACGTGCGATATACGGAACAAGGTTGTTCGGAATTCCGTTCGGTACTTCACCGAGCAGTCCGCTCTGATGCGCGCCGATCGGGTTGAAGTAACGAAGCAGCAGTACCGACCAGTCCGGATCGGATGCGCAGACATCCGCAAGGATCATTTCATTCATCAGCTT
>CAMOOA010000017.1 GCA_946621045.1 uncultured Erysipelotrichaceae bacterium | reverse complement strand
ACCGGTTTGTGGCGCCTTCCAATGTGCGCAGCACGCTTGCCGGACTGAAGGACGGTACGGTGGATATCGTAATCGGAACACACCGTATCCTTTCCAAGGATGTTGAATTCAAAGACCTCGGACTGCTTGTGGTCGATGAAGAACAGCGGTTCGGTGTCGAACATAAGGAAAAGATCAAGGAACTCAAATCCAATATCGATGTGCTGACCTTGAGCGCAACCCCGATTCCCCGGACCCTGCAGATGTCGCTGGTCGGTATCCGGTCATTGTCTCAGCTGGAGACGCCGCCTGCCAACCGTTATAACGTGCAGATCTATGTGGCGGAAATGAACCGGGGACTGATCACCGGCGCAATTGAAAAAGAACTGGCGCGGAACGGACAGGTCTTCTACCTGTGCAATTCCATTGACCAGATCTACAACACGGCACGGACACTGAAGAACTATGTCCATGACGCAAACGTCGGCATCGTGCACGGAAAGATGGACCGTGACTCCATTGAAGATGTGATGTTCCGGTTCAATCAGAAGGAACTGAACGTGCTCGTATGCACGACGATTATTGAAAACGGCATTGATATTCCCAATGCCAATACGATTCTCATTGAGAATGCGCAGAACTTCGGTCTTTCGCAGATCTATCAGATCAAGGGAAGAGTCGGCCGCAGCGACCGGGTAGCGTATGCATATCTGCTGATCCCGCCGCGCCGGCAGCTGACGGAAGTTGCGTCCAAGCGGCTTCAGGCAGTCAAGGAATTTGCGCGTCTTGGCTCGGGATACAAGATTGCGATGCGTGACCTTACGATCCGCGGTGCCGGC
Source organism: uncultured Erysipelotrichaceae bacterium (assembly GCA_946621045.1). Next base: position 14,504 of record CAMOOA010000017.1, on the reverse strand, counting down.
GACATGCTGGGACCGGAACAGTCCGGATTCATTGATACGGTCGGTATCGACATGTATATCGAGATGCTGGAGAAGGCAATCGAAAAAACAAAGGGCATCGTCCGGGAAGAAGCGCCGGAACGGGTTCATGTCATGACCTCATCCAGCGGCTACATTCCGGAACACTTTGCGCCGGATGACTTCGACAAGATTTCCATGTATCAGAAGATCGACGGTCTGAATGATATGGAATCGCTGGAAGAATACCGGGAAGAGGTTACCGACCAGTACGGAAGACTGCCCGAAGAAGTGGCATCGCTGTTTGAAAAGCGCCGTCTGGATATTGCGGTCAGTGAACCGCAGGTGGCGTCCTATAAGGAAATCCGCAACAACCACGTCGTGACATTCACGCAGGAATTCTCCGAGACCCTGGACGGCGTGAAACTCTTCAAGCTGTTCTCCGATATCAGTAAGGACATCCAGCTTCGTTATTCCAACAAACAGATCATCGCCGAGGTTCCCAATACGGCACGCTCGCTTCAGACGGTGATCGAACTGATCGAACGTTCACAGGAGGCTGTTAAACATGCGAATTGATAAATGGCTGAAAGTATCCCGCATTCTGAAGCGGCGTACCATTTCGCAGGAGCTGGCAAAAAACGACCGTGTGGAAATCAACGGAAAGATGGTAAAGCCATCGAAGGAAGTACATGTCGGCGATGAAGTCAGCGTCCGGTTCGGAAGCCGCAGGATCACGGTGCGCGTCAATTCCGTCGAAGAAGTGAAGCGCAAGCAGGAAGCTTCCGAGATGTATGAGATCCTGAAAGAGGAATATGTGGAAGTTCCGGAAGAATCCCCGGAACAGCCGCTGATCTGACAATCAGCCATAGCGGATATCACTCAATGATGTCCGCTTTTTGAATGCAAAAAATCCCGCCATGCGGTCCATGGACGGGATCAGGGGAGATATACGCCGTCATCTTGAGAAAACCGGCGCAGGCTGTTTTGCGTGGGAACGGACAGGCTTCAGAAGACAGATGACAATCATCAGAAATCCGGAAACAAGCCGTCCGAACATCATCGGGAATGCAAGCTTCGGCGCAAACTGAATCGAGAATGCAAGGAAGTCTCCGATCGTATACGCTGCGGCCATAAGATAGGCTACATTTACGGTTATGCCGTCGTCCTCCAGTTCCTTCAGATTCATCAGCACGGGAATATCGTTGGAAGTAGACAGAATCAGATAGGAGATGCTCTTCGGAGAGAGCTGCACTTTCTCCGCAAGCCGTTCCAGCGGCTTTTTCAGCATGCGCTGAATCAGAGCGAAGATCGGAAGGATTCCTCCGAGGAAAACGCCGATCCGAACGATCACCGGATAAATCTCATCAAGCGGGGTAAGTCCTTCCAGAATGACGGGTCCTCCGGCATCCTGGAAAACCGCAATGGCGAATGAGAGATACGCGGCTGTCCGTACCGCGAAGGCCAGGCCGGAGAAAACAGGAACCATGATCTGCGGCAGAAACAGAAGACCTGCGAGCAGGATCAGCGACAGAATCATGATCGGCCATGTGTTCCGCAGCATCATGTCCATGGGCATCCCGCAGAAGGAACCGGTAATCAGACAGTTGAGAGGCAGGGTAATAAAGGCGATGGAAAGCCCCTTTACGGCTGCCTTTCGCTGTCTGCCTGCGGTGTTGGAGAGGGAAAGGGGTACTGCGCCGGTCACCGCAGTTCCGAAAAAGGACGAGACAATCAGTCCGTTGTACAGACCGGCTGTCGGATCGACGGCAATCTGTTTTGCCAGATAGGCTCCGCCGGCGTCGCAGCTGAAGAGAATACCTGCCAGCAGTGAGGGGTCGCAGCCGGCGGATTCCAGTAATGGTGTGACATGCGGGGCGATATGAACGGCAATCCACGGAGATAACGCCATAAAGCCCGTCATTAACAGTAATAATTCGACGATGACACCGAGCCCTTCCTTCAGTGCATCGCCAAGTCCGAGATGCCCTCCGGTCAGAAGATCGGCTGCCGCAATTCCGAAGAATACCGCCGCCGCAATACTCATGATCTGCATTGATCAGAACGTACCGCCGCTTATCTGCGGCCGGGCGTATCCTCGCTGAAGGGACTGTTGATATAATTCTCGGATTTTGAGGAAACGTATTTTTCCATCTGACGCTGAAGCGGATGCTTGTTCCAGCGGTCAAGATCATCGGTGAGTTTCCAGGCTGTGAGCTGGAAAAACGGAAGAATGCAAAGCGGAGTCATTTCCTCCGGAACACTGCATGGGATATTGAAGATCTTATCTCCGGTGTAATCCGGATCGGTTGTCACAAGGAATGCATTCGGTGTTGCAATCTTTGTGCCGTCATAGATTTTGCGGATGCGCTCTGTGCCGATGCCGGCCTCAATCAGGAATACCGTATAGCGCGGCGTCATCTGAATGTTCGGACCGTGGATATATTCTTCAACTTCATAGGCGCCTGTAGGGATACTGACGGTTTCGCCGAATTTGAGCGCACCTTCCATCGCTGTGCCGATGTTGGCGCCGACGCCGCATACATATGCATTTGTCAGTCCGGACAGTGCCTGAAAGTTCTTCTCATAGAAGGAACTCCAGTTTTTCTGTGCTGCTTCATTGATATCCGCGCAGCTGCGGAGCTGTTCTTTCAGGGTATCCGCTTCCTCTTTGGTCAGTTTTCCGGATGCCAGTCCTGCTTCAACCGCAAACAGCATGAAGAACAGTGCGAGTGTTGTGACACCGCGGGTGACATAACCGACGGTTTCTCGTCCGACACCGTAATTTGCGGCAACGTCGCATTTTTTCGCGAGATCACTGTTGAGGTCGCCGGTGAGCGCGATGCAGCGGCGTCCTTTGCTTTTAACAACGTCAGCTGCTTCAAGTGCATTCAGGCTGTATCCGCTCTGGGAAACAATTACGACCATGTCGTCTTCACGAATGTCGTTTTCAGAAGTAACAAATGTGAACGGCGCGACGATCTTCACTTCGACGCCGAGATACCGGCGGACAAATGCGCGCGCACATGTGGATCCGTTCATCGATGAACCGCAGGCAATGATCCAGATCGTCCGGAAGCTGCCGCTCATGAATTCTTCTACGACCGGCTTTGTGAGTTCTGCGCTCTGTTCAACATTGGCGCGGATGTATTCCGGGCATGATGCGATGTAGTCCTGCATGGTTTTCCTGTGTTCTGTCATCCTGTTAAATCCTCCAATCTTAATGACTCGGGTACAGAGGAGATGTCATAAAACTCCCTGTAGCAATTACAATATAGCACATGTTTGTAATATTGTAATAACAAATAACAAAAAATTTCGTTTTTGTGTGCAGATCCTGAACGGATCATTCGAAAATGAAGAAAAATGGCTATTTAATAAGGCTTTTTAATAGTTATAAGCAGGCTCTGAAGCAGCGCACAATTTGTGAAAATGCTTATTGACAACAAAATTACAGGTGATTATATTGTAATTACAACATAACAAAATCCTGCGTCAGATGGAGACGGCCGCTCTTCTGGCAACGGATGGTGTCAGATGAAACTGTACAGTTTCAGGAAAGGAGAGATATATGCCGGATATTCTGCTGACAAGAATCGACAACAGACTCGTGCATGGCCAGGTCGGCGTTGCATGGACAAGTTCTCTTGCCGGCTGCAACCTCATCGTAGTTGCGGATGATCTGGTGGCGAAGGATGAAGTACAGCAGTCTCTGATGCGGGCAACCGCACAGAATGCCGGATGCGGAATCCGCTTCTTCACGCTTGAGAAAACCATCAACGTGATTCACAAAGCTTCACCCGCCCAGCACATCTTCCTGGTCGTGCGCAACCCGCAGAGTGCCAGAACTCTCCTCGAGGGGGGCGTGCCGATCGACAAACTCTGCATCGGAAACATGCACGTCGGACCGGGAAAGAGAGTATCCAACGAAACCCATGTCTATGTAGATGACAAAGATCTTGAAGATCTGCGCTTCATCCGCAGCATGGGCACAGACGTTTACATCCAGATTGCTCCGGGTGACCGGAAGTATGACTTCGAAATTTAATTAGAAACATCTTTTACAAAAGAGGAAGGAAAACCAGAAATGCAAATTACGCTTATGCAGGGCATATTGATCATGATCGTGGTCTTCATCTGTGCCTTTGACAAACACATGGAAGCGTTCATGTGGTTCAGACCGCTTGTTGTTGCGTTCTTTACCGGAATCATGCTGGGCGATGTACAGCTCGGCCTGAAGGCAGGCGCAGTTACAGAGCTCTCTTATCTTGGACTTCTCACGGTCGGCGGAACCGTTCCGCCCGATCCTCTGTTCGCCGGTCTTATGACAACCGTTCTTGCCTACACGACCGGTCAGGACGTTACCGCTGCCATGGGTCTTGCGATTCCGTTTGCGCTCATCGGTCAGTGGATCGGTATCGCGACAAACACACTGTATGCAGGTTTCCTGCCGGCAGTTGACAAGGCTGCTCAGGAAGGTGATGAAAAGAAGATCGGACGCATCATGTTCACCGGTCAGTTCATCTACGCGATCGCATTCGCAATTGCGGCATTCCTGTCCGTATATGCATTCCAGAGCGGCATCGCAGCGTTTGTCAATTCATTCCCTGCATGGCTGATTCACGGCTTCGAAGTAGCCGGCGGTCTGATGCCTGCAGTAGGTCTTGCGCTCCTGCTGGTTGTCATGCTGAAGGGTGAGAACATTCCTTACCTGCTCGCAGGATTTGTCATCATGATCATTACCAACTGCCAGAACATTCTCCCGGTTGCGATTCTTGCCGGTGCGATTGCCTGGATCGGTTACACGAATGATGTAAAGAAAAACAAGGAAACTGTTACGGCAGAGCCGGCAGAGGAGGATTATTCCGATGGCATCTGAAAACAAGATTACAAAAAAAGATCTCAATAAAATGGCGTATATGTCGCTGTTTGAACAGTCCTGCTTCAGCTTTGAGCGTATGCAGGCGGTTGGATTCGCCTGGGGTATGTCCGACTGCTTCCGCAAGATCTTCGGAAAGAACAACGAAGAGATGGGAAAAGCGCTTCAGAACAACCTCGACTTTATCAACACAGAGCCGCATATGGCCGCAATCCTGCAGGGTCTCGTTGTTTCGATGGAGGAATCCGGTCAGGACCGCGAACTGATTCACAGCCTCAAGACCGGTCTCTTCGGTCCGCTGGCAGGTCTCGGTGATGCAATCTGGTGGTATACCGCAATGCCGATCGTAGCGGCAATCTGCTGCTCGCTGGCAGGTCAGGGAAGTGTTCTCGGACCGATCATCTACATTGCATTCTGGGCAATCACCGCAATCGTTACCCGTATCTGGTTTGTACACATGGGTTACAACGCAGGCCTTACAGCCGTCAAGTACATCGGCGACAATGCGGCAGCGCTCACTAAAGCTGCAGGCATCCTCGGCGTTATGGTTGTCGGCGGTCTGATTCCGTCCTATGTAACCTTTGCATTCCCGGAGAGCCTTGTGGTAGCCGGCAACGTTTCAATCCAGGGTATCTTCGATTCCATTCTTCCGAGCCTGCTGCCGCTGGTATTCGTATTCGTGCTGTACTGGCTCTTCAAGAAGAAGAACGTCAACACCATGAAGCTCATCATCGCCGTTATCGTATTCTCGATCATCATGGCGGCGATCGGCATCATGTAATCGCATTACATCCTTATTACAGAACATAAAGAACAACCGGGTAAGCCTGCTTGCGCTGTGCAGGCAGGCTTTCTTTGAAACAAAATGAAGACAGAAAGGCGGAAAAAACATGATTAATTTTGATGAAGCACAGATTATTGCCAACGGAGCACTGATCAGCTCTCAGCGGGCAGACATTGAAGCAATTGCCGACCGTATCTATGACAGCGGATTTGATCTTCTGCTGTTTACATCCAGCGGCGGTTCACAGGCAATGCTGGATCCGTTTCCGTTCTATATCCGTCACATGTCCGCGCTGCCGGTCGAAAACATCCTGGCTGCGGATCTGATGCTCGGCGGTTCAAACCGGATCAGTGATAAAACGGTCGCCTTTCTGACTTCCAAATCCGGCGATACCGGTGAAACGGTGAAAGCTGCAAACTGGCTGAAAGAACGGGGTGTCCGGATCGTCAGCGTATGCGGAAAAGCGGATTCCGTACTGGAATCCATCAGTGATGACTGTGTCGTCTACGGCGAGGGACGCCCGCAGGAACTTGTGTTCTATTATCTGATCGGCCGGATCCTGTACCGTAACGGAGACTTTGCGGATTATCCGAAGTTTGCGGATGAGCTGAACGGTCTTGCGTATGCGCTTGCGCAGGTCCGCAAGCAGGCAGATGAAAAGTGCCGTCAGTACGCGCTGGATTACCACAAGGAGCCGTACAATATCTGGGTCGGATCAGGCGACCTCTGGCCGACCGCATATTCTTACAGCATGTGTGTTCTGGAGGAGAGCCAGTGGATCCGCACCAAGAGCGTATCCAGCCCGGAATTCTTCCACGGAACACTGGAGCTTCTGGAAGACGATGTATGCATGACACTGCTTCTTACCGAAGGACCAACACGTGTTCTGGATGAACGGGTAAAGGAATTCGCGCAGCGTCATACAAAGAAACTCACCTGCTTTGACACAAAAGATTATGAGCTTCCCGGAATCAGCGATGAATTCCGGAAGTATCTGAGTCCGGTGGTCATGGCCGCAGTGCTGCAGCGCATCAGTAAGAATATCGAAGAGATCACAGGGCATTCCCTGGATATCCGCCGCTACTACCGGAAAGAGAATTACTGATATGAAACTGATTGCGCTTGGAGACAACTGTGTCGATGTTTACTGCAATAAGAATGAAGTGCATCCCGGCGGGAATGCGGTCAACGTTGCAGTGCATGCGGCGCGCTGCGGAGCACAGTCGGAGTATATCGGCAATCTCGCCGATGATGATTATGCAGCGCATCTGGTCAAAGCACTGAAAAAGAACGGAGTCCGGTATGACCGCTGTCCGGTGATTCCGAATTCCGTCACAAAACAATGCGTCTATGAGGTGACAGACGGCGAACGCAGTTTCGTGAAAGTTGTGACCGGTGATGCATGGGCGGGACCGGTTGCGGTCAGTGAGGAACTGAAGGAAGTTCTTTCGCAGGCGGATGTAATTGTCAGCTCATGCAATGCAAAGATTCCCGAACAGCTGTCTAGTGTGGAGGAGCTTCCGCCGGTATTTGTATTTGATTTCGGCGAGAAGGATAAATACCGCACCGATGAATACTGCGATATGGTCTGCAAAGCGATCGATCTTGCGATGTTTTCCTGCAGCCCGATGTCGGAAGAGGAGTTTGCGGCGTTTGCCCGTCCGTATCATGAACGCGGCGTTATGCATGTTCTTGCGACCATGGGTGGTGAGGGGCAGATCATCTCAAACGGGTCGCAGATTCTCCGCAGGCGGATTCGTCAGGTAACACCTCATGATACAATGGGAGCTGGAGATTCCTTCCTCGCGGGATTTGTCTGTACACTGCAGAAATCCGGCTGGAAAAAGGGCATGCGGATGCCGTCCGGCGCGCTGGAGGAAGCACTTTTGGCAGGCCAGAATGTATCCAGAGAAAATGTTCTTTCTCCCGGAGGATTCGGCGACTGACAGTAACACACTACGGAGATACAGATATGAGCGCAATTAAGGGATTACGACTTGATAAAGGCATTCCGATGCCGTTATATGAACAGCTGCGGCAGGGACTTCTGACCGCAATCATGGACGGCACGCTTCCCGCCGGCAGTAAGATGCCGACGGAAGAGGAACTGTGTGCGGCCTATGGAATCTCGCGGCCGGTTGTCCGGCAGGCGTACAATGCCCTGATTGAGTCCGGCCATGTCGAGCGTAAGCGCGGTGTAGGCACCTTTGTGCTGGCATCCAACAGCCGCGGCCGCTTTATTGACAAGCAGTACAGTTTCGAGAAGGAAATGTCCATTCTCGGTCTTCCTCATGAAACACGGCTTGTCCGTGAAGAGTGGCTTGACGGCGCGGAGGTATTCTTCAAGGATCAGACACCCTATGCGGGGCGAGTCCGTCATATCGTGAGAATGCGCTACGCAGCCGAAAAACCATTTGTGCTTGTGGAAAACTATGTTCCGGAATCTGTATTTCCGGGAATCGATACCTATGACTTTGCCGTACGTTCGCTCTATAACGTCATGGAAACGGAGTACGGCGTGCGTATTGCCCGCTCGCACCGCAGACTCGCTGCGATTCTTGCGGATGAGCGGATTGCGGCAGCGCTCGGAATTGAACAGAACGCACCGGTCATGATGGTTGAAAACCTCGTTTATGACCAGTATGAACGCGCGGTTGATCTCAGCCGCGAATATCTCGACGGTGCCACAAAGACATTTGAATTTCAGGTTTTTAATTCGTAACAGAGAGGCTGACTTCAAAAAAACCGGTCGGCCGATGGAGGCAGAATGATAGGAATTATCATTACCGGACACGGTAATTTCGCAACCGGAATGGAAGCCAATGCAAAACTGCTCGCAGGCAACAGCATTCAGCTGACTGCGATTGACTTCACCGATACATCCACACCGGACGAGCTGGAACAGAAACTTGCGGACGCACTGGATCAGTACAGCAGCTGTCCGGTCACAATCGTTCTTACGGACATCATGGGCGGAACCCCCTATATGAAGGCTGCGGCGCTCAGCGTGAAACGGCCGGACGTGCGGGTTATCTCCGGTGCCAACGCTCCGCTTCTGCTGGATCTTGTCATCAAAAACATGGCGGAAAACGATCCGGGTGATGCTGATGCACTTGCAGAATCGCTTCTTGAAACGGGAAAGGAAGCACTGACGATCTTCCGCATGGAAGCTCCGGTCAATGATGAGCCGGAAGACGGAGACGGAATCTGACACCGTATGATCAAAGCTGTAATCTTTGATATGGACGGTGTGTTGATTGACAGTGAGATTGTTTATCTCCGCTATCAGGCGGAGAAACTTCGGGAGGCCTATCCCTGGATCAAAGACGAACATCTTTATCCGTTGGTGGGTATGGACAACAAGGAAGATAAGATTTATCTTGCCGATCTGCTGGGTCATGACGCAAATGACCCGGCTTTTCTGAAGGAAATGAAGGAACTGTCAGACGGAATCTGTGTGGATTACCGCTCCATCATGCGGGAAGCGGTGCCGGAACTTCTGGAAACACTTCGCCGGAACGGATACCGGATCGGTCTTGCGTCAAGCAGTTCACGTTCCAATATCATGCAGGTGCTTGGTGAATGCGGCATTGGTCCCTACTTTGAATGCGTTGTCAGCGGCGAACAGTTCGCCCGCAGTAAGCCGGATCCGGAAATCTATCGCTTTGCGATGCGTCAGATGGGTATGCAGCCGGACGAATGCCTGGTCGTGGAAGACTCCACTTACGGCGTGCAGGCAGGCTATGCGGCAGGTGTCTATATTGCCGCGCTCAGGGATACCCGCTTTCCCTTTGATCAGTCTCTGGCAGATTTCCACATTGAATCACTGGATGAAATTCCGCATGTTCTGACGAAGCTGCGAACACAGGAATTACACTGAAAACAGGGTGTGCCAGCATATCGGGACACCAATCATTTATGGATCACAAATATTTCAGTTGAACAGTGCAGGGTGTCGTGATAATATACTGAAGAAATCTTTAAATCGATACGAGATATCGGCAAGATCGCACTGCTTCACCTATATAAAGAGAAACGCCCGCGTACGGCGTGTCTTTGAACGGATTGTGACATTGACCTTGCCGTTACGGTAAGGTTTTTTGTTTCAGGAGGTACCTATGGAACAGATGAAACAGAAGGTTATCCCGAATCAGTCAACAGAACAGCGTGCTGTTCGTCTTCCCGGTTTTTGCGATGTACATGTACATCTGCGAGAGCCGGGTTTTTCTTATAAAGAGACGATCAGAACCGGTTCACAGGCAGCCGCGCGGGGCGGCTACACGGCAGTCTGCACGATGCCGAACCTGAACCCGGTGCCCGATTCCCTCGAGCATCTTAAGGTTCAGCAGGACATCATTGATGCGGATGCGGTCATTCACGTATATCCTTACGCCGCAATTACGGTAAAGGAAGAAGGAAAAGAGCTCGCGGATATGGAAGCCCTGGCCGACCATGTCATTGCCTTCTCCGATGACGGACATGGCGTGCAGTCAGACGAGATGATGGAAGAGGCAATGAAGCGGGCAAAGAAATTAAACAAACTGATCGTCGCGCACTGCGAAGACAACCGCCTGTTAAAGGGCGGATATATCCATGACGGACGCTACGCAAAGGAACACGGCCACCGCGGCATCTGCTCGGAAAGCGAGTGGGGCCAGATCGCGCGTGACCTGGAGCTTGCGGAAAAGACCGGCTGCGGCTATCACGTATGCCACATCTCCACAAAGGAGAGTGTCGAAGTGATCCGCCAGGCAAAGGCCCGCGGCGTGGATGTGACCTGTGAGACGGCTCCGCATTATCTCTTACTGTGCGAAGACGACCTGCAGGAAGACGGCTGGTGGAAGATGAATCCGCCGCTGCGCTCAAAGGAAGACCATGATGCGCTGATCGAGGGCATCAAGGACGGAACGATCGATGTGATCGCAACCGACCATGCGCCCCACAGCGAAGAGGAAAAGAGCAGGGGTCTTGAAAAGAGCGCATTTGGAATCGTCGGTATCGAAACGGCATTCCCACTGCTCTATACCTACCTGGTAAAGACGGGTGTGATCACCATGGAGCGGCTGATGGAGCTGCTGGTATATAAGCCCAGAGAACGCTTCAACATTCCGCTTGGCGAAGAGGATTATTCCATCTGGGATCTTGAGGCCGAGACCGTGATCAATCCGAAAGATTTCCTGTCAAAGGGAAAGGCTACACCGTTTGCCGGATGGAAGGTAAACGGCATCTGCAGAAAAACAGTTATGAACGGTATCACCGTATACGAGGAGGGCAAGTAATATGGCAAAACGTACAGACCTTAAGAAGATTCTCATCATCGGCTCCGGACCGATCGTCATCGGTCAGGCTGCGGAGTTCGACTATGCCGGCACCCAGGCGTGTCTTGCGCTGAAGGAGGAAGGCTATCAGGTCATTCTCTGCAACTCCAACCCGGCGACGATCATGACCGATACATCGATCGCGGACAAGGTATACATGGAGCCGCTGACACTGGAATATATCGCAAAGATCCTGCGCTATGAGCGCCCGGATGCAATCCTGCCGGGCATCGGCGGACAGACCGGTCTGAATCTGGCGATGCAGCTGGAGAAGAAGGGCATTCTGAAAGAGTGCGGTGTTGAACTGATCGGCACCAGCAGCCACAGTATTGAACGTGCGGAAGACCGTGAGCTCTTCAAGGAAATGTGCCAGTCGATCGGCGAGCCGGTCATTCCTTCCGAAATCACCTACTCGATCGAAGAGGCAAAGAAGGCAGCGCTCGATATCGGCTACCCGGTAGTCCTCCGTCCCGCATTTACGCTCGGCGGCACCGGAGGCGGCTTTGCGAACAACGAGGAGGAACTGGTCGAAATCGGAAACAATGCATTCAAGCTTTCTCCGGTTCATCAGGTTCTCGTTGAGAAGTCCGTCAAGGGATACAAGGAAATCGAATTTGAAGTCATGCGTGACTCCAATGACCATGCGATCACGATCTGCGGCATGGAGAACGTCGACCCGGTCGGCGTGCATACCGGTGACAGTATCGTCGTTGCGCCGATCCTTTCGCTCAATGATCATGATCTGAAGATGCTGAATGACAGCGCGATCAAGATCATCCGCGAGCTTCAGATCGCCGGCGGCTGCAACGTGCAGTTCGCGCTGAATCCGAACTCCAGCGAATACTATCTGATCGAAGTCAATCCGCGTGTATCGCGTTCCTCTGCGCTGGCTTCCAAGGCAAGCGGTTATCCGATTGCCCGCGTCACCGCAAAGATCGCGGTCGGCATGGCGCTCGAGGATATTCCGGTCGCAGGCGGAACCGCCGCAATCGAACCGTCGCTCGATTACCTTGTCGCAAAGTTCCCGCGCTTCCCGTTTGACAAGTTCCCGCTGGCACCGAATGTGCTCGGCACCCAGATGAAGGCAACCGGTGAAGTCATGGGCATCGGCTCCACGCTGGAGGAATGCTTTCTGAAGTCGGTCCGTTCGCTCGAAACCGGTGTCTGCCACTTCCATATGGCAAAGTTTGACGAGATGCCGGCGGAAGAGATTCATGCGTATCTGAAGGAATTCCGCGCCGACGGTATCTTCGCAGTCGCGGAACTGCTTCGCAGAGGCGAAAGCATCGAGTCTCTCTGCAAACTCACAATGATCACACCGCTCTTCCTCGAGACGCTGAAGAAGATCATCGACTTCGAGAAGACGCTGAAGGAAAACGTTAAGGATGTGAAGGTCCTCCGTGAGGCAAAGATCATGGGCTTCTCCGACCGGGCAATTGCCCACCTCTGGGGATGCAATGAGATCGATGTGTATCACATGCGCAAAGCGGAAAAGATCACCCCGGTATTCCGGATGGTCGATACGCTCCATACCGGAACGTACATTGCATACCTCTATTCTTCCTATACCGGAGAAAACGAGTCCCGTCTCTCTGACCGGAAGAAGGTAATCGTTATCGGTGCCGGTCCGATCCGTATCGGACAGGGCGTTGAGTTTGACTACTCCTCCGTCCATGCAGTACAGACGATCCGCCGTGCCGGCTATGAGGCAATCATTATAAACAACAACCCGGAGACGGTATCCACCGACTACACCACTGCGGACAAGCTCTACTTTGAACCGCTGACCACGGAAGACGTCATGGAAATCATCGACTTCGAACAGCCGATCGGCGTCATCGCCTCCCTCGGCGGACAGACTGCGATCAACCTGGCAGAGCCGCTCCGCGACCGCGGCGTCAAGCTGATCGGAACGGACTGCGATGCGATTGAGCGTGCGGAAAACCGCGACAGCTTCGAAAAAGTCCTGCAGCGCCTGAACATCCCGCAGCCGCAGGGCAAGGCAGTCACCAACATCGAAGACGGTGTTGCGGCGGCGAAGGAAATCGGTTATCCGGTTCTCGTACGTCCTTCCTTCGTCCTCGGCGGACGTGCCATGCAGATTGTCGCGGATGAGGAACATCTGCGGAAGTATCTGCGCGACGCCGTGGAAATCGATGCGGACAAGCCGGTCCTCGTTGACCACTACATCCAGGGCAAGGAACTTGAAGTTGACGCGATCTGCGACGGCATCGACGTCTTCGTGCCGGGTATCATGGAACTGGTAGAACGCACCGGTATTCACTCCGGTGACTCAATCTCTGTCTATCCGACCTTCAGTGTTTCGGATAAGGTGAAAGGCACCATCCTGCAGTATGCCAAAAAGCTCGGTCTTGAAATCGGCATCGTCGGTCTCTACAACATCCAGTTCATCGTTGATGAAAACGAGGATGTCTATATCATTGAAGTCAATCCGCGCTCCTCGCGTACGGTACCGTTCCTCTCCAAGGCAACCGGTTACTCCCTTGCGGACATCGCAACGGAAGTCATCCTCGGAAAGAGCCTGAAGGAACAGGGCATCTTCTGCCTGTATCCGGAGGAAAAGAAGCGCCACTACGTCAAGGTTCCGGTCTTCTCCTTCAATAAGATCAAAGGCCTTGACGCATACCTCTCGCCGGAGATGAAGTCCACCGGTGAGGCGATCGGCTATGACGACAAGCTCAACCGTGCGCTGTTCAAGGCCCTGCAGGCAAGCGGAACCCGCCTGCAGAACTACGGAACCGTGTTTGTGACCGTCGCAAAGAAGGACAAGGAAGAGGCGCTCCCGCTGGTTCGCCGCTTCTACAACCTCGGTTTCAATATCCAGGCAACCCCGGGAACCGCAGAGTTCCTGAAGGAAAACGGCATCCGCACGCATGTTCTGCAGAAGATCAAGGAAGGCAGCGACGATATCCCCAACGCGATCCGTCAGGGACATCTTGCCTATGTGATCAACACCCAGGATCCGGGATCCATGTCCACCGCAAGTGACGGCGCAAAGATCCGCACGCTCGCTACGGAGAACAACGTGACGATCTTCACCTCACTGGATACCGTATCCGTACTGCTGGACGTTCTTGAGGAGACCACACTGACGATTTCGACCATCGATGCGTGATAACCATGAGACAGAGTTTACTGACAGTCATATCCAGCAGCGCTCTTACCTCCAATGTGTATGAGCTCAGGCTGTCCGGCATTGAAGGGATGAACATCCGTCCCGGACAGTTCGTTAACGTAAAGACCGACGGGAACTATCTGCGCCGTCCGATCTCGGTATGCGATGCGGAAGGAGATATCCTGACGCTGGTGTATCGGGTAGCCGGTGCCGGTACGGCTGAGATGAGCACCTGGCAGGCGGGAAAGAAAGCCGATGTTCTGACAGAACTCGGAAACGGCTATGACCTTTCCGCTGCCGGAGATCATCCGGTTCTGATCGGAGGCGGTGTCGGTATTCCGCCGCTGTACTATCTGGCAAAGGAACTGAAGAAACAGGGAAAAACGGTTT
>CAMOOA010000016.1 GCA_946621045.1 uncultured Erysipelotrichaceae bacterium | reverse complement strand
CGCAGAGCGCTTAACCATCAGTTCTGCGGCGTTTTTACTCCTAAAAATGAGATATTTTACTATGGTTACGGCGTTTTACAACGTTCACGTCCCTCAGAAACTCTCCTTCGAGAATGAAAAGCGGCCTTCCGCAGGACCGCCTGAAGCTGTTTCACACACTTCGTACCGACTGTTTGAGATATTCGGATATGCCGATACGGATCATTGTGGAGCGTGCGCCGTAGCCGATCGCATAACCCGCCTTTGTCTCCATGACACGCACCGCGCCGAGACTCCTAAGTTTCTCAACATCCAGCCTGTCCGCATCATACAGACTGATAATCAGACGTTCGGTTCCGGAATGAATCATCTTGATGTTTTCGATTCCGCCGATTGCCTCAATCGTTCCCTTGATCACTTCATCCTTATAGCCGGTATGGAAGAGATCCAGCGCCAGATGCCTGAAGTAGAGCCGTGTCATCAGGAAGTAAACAAAGAAGGAGACTGCGCCGACAACCGCAATCTGAAGCAGTGTGCTGCGCATTGCGGTATTCTGCAGGTAACTCAGGAACTCAAGCAGTGTGCCCGGCATTGCCGTAATGGTTGAAGTGCCGTGGTAACTGTATCCGAGATAGATGTGCATTGCCTGGAACACACCGTACAGCAGTCCCACGTAGAGAATATGGAAAAGATACAGCAGCGGACAGAGCAGAAGCAGCGTGATTTCCAGAGGAAGCAGGGAACCGCTCAGAATGGAAATGCATGCGACCACAATATAGAACATCCGCAGCCGGCGCCGTTCCAGCTGGTCGGTCTGCAGGGTCTGGAATGCCAGCAGAAGTCCCGGGACCGCAAAGATATTGATGACATAGTACGGAGTGATGAACCGTCCGCTCATGCCGGACAGTGAGGCGGCTTCATACTGCGCCGTCCAGATATTGACATCGCCGGCAATGTTTGCGCCGACCATGGAAATCCATGTGCCGCCGTTGGAACCGTACCAGAACGGCGAACGCGCCATCGTTCCCAGATTGAGATCGCTGAGCACCCGCTCGAATACGCCGTACAGCATCAGATTGACGGGGTTGGTCGTATCACCGGATATATAGGTAATCGCAGTGGTGATCGCATTGACCACATACGGCCATGCCATTGTGACCGCAACTGCCGCAATGGATGAAAGCACAACGGTGCGGATGACGCACCAGGTATCCCGCGAGATAAACGAGAAGAAACTGTATTCACTCCGTGTGCGGGAACGGTTGTAGCTGGTGAGGGTGATGACAGCAACCACTGCCGTGGCCACAAGTCCGGTCTGAAGCGGATAATGCACGCCGCTGCGCACCGTGGCGCTGCCCGCCGTCGTCATGGATAATCCGAGAATGGAGGAGTATGCGGACGCCGGCAGATTCGGGTTGCCGAAATACATTGTGATGACAAGATACGCCACATAGCCGGAGACCGCCGAGATCATTGTGGTTGCGCTGCCGGCCTTGCGGGCAGACAGACGGATCAGAAAAATCAGCGGAAACTGGACCAGAATGAAGGTGCCGATCCGCATCATGCATTCTGCGGCAAGTTCGACGAAGTCATTGTCAATATTAATAATGTAGGAAAAGGTTTCATTCGTTATGATATTTCCCAGCCCCAGCAGAAATGTTGCGAAATACAGAACGCTGATGGGAAACAGCAGCATTTCATAAAGTGAACGATAATTGCGCATAACAGCCTCAACTTCCTAAAACAGGCTCTGGAGCCGGTCAAAATAGTATACATCTCTTCCCTTCAGCATGCGCACACGCCTGCTTTTGGAAACGGAGATCACGATCCGCTTTGCGTTGTCCAGCGGATAAACTTCACTGTCCGCCCCCAGCATCGCTCCCGCAAAGCTCTTTGCGGTAAAGGCGATCTCGGTATTCGCGTCCATCACGAACGGCGAATTCAGCGAACGGTATTTACTGTGATGAATGCCGGCGATTTCCGTCATCTGAATCAGATTCAGACCTTCCTGTATCACCGCCCCGCCGACGGAACGGTTGTATGCCGTGGACCCAAGCTGCGTGGAGACACACATGCCGGTGCCGCGGTAGATCTCAAACAGCGAATTGTCCAGGTAGACATTCATTTCCTGTGTCCGGACCGCATTTTCAACCCGGATCTCATTGATTCCGTAGAAGGTTTCGTGTTCGGTCTTTCCTTCCAGGATCGGATAGGAGTATTCCGTTACCCGTCCATGCACGAAATCAGCCGTGAACTGTTCAAAGTCGGTATCCCGGTAGTCGGTATAAAACCCGAGTGTTCCGGTATGGATTCCAAAAAAACTGACCTTGTCCAGCTTGTCGATATATTTGTGGACCGCATAGATAAAGGTGCCGTCGCCGCCGATGACAAGCACGGTTTCCGGACAGACCTCATCGCATGTGTATCCCTGTTCCGACAGGATCCGGTCAAGACGCTCCTTCAGGTGTTCCGATACGGAATCCGGCCGGCTGACAATTGCATAACGTGGCATACGAACAGTATAACACGGCGGGTATTTCACGCACGCCGCAAGTCACTGCGGTATTTCTGATACAATCGATATATGAGACTGAAGCACGCAGTCCGGTCCGAGACCGTTATAAACAAATCCCGCTTTATTGCCTGTGCCCGTCCGGTCCGCACCGAAGAAGAGGCGCGGGCGTTTATTGCGGACATCCGGAAGGAGTTTCCCGACAGCACGCATGTATGCACTGCCTATGTGCTGAGCGAACGGGACATCCAGCGTTCCTCCGACAACGGAGAGCCGGCCGGAACGGCAGGCATCCCGATTCTCGAGGCGATCCGGCATGCCGGGCTGACCGATACCTGCGTTGCCGTAGTGCGCTATTTCGGCGGCATCAAACTCGGCACCGGCGGTCTTGCGCGGGCGTACGGCGGATGCACGCAGACGCTTCTCAATGAAAGCCCCAAGGTGGAAGACAAAGAAGTGACGGTATACTCCGTCACCTATCCGTATTCTCTTTCCGGCGTCCTGGAGGGATGGATCCGGCGGGAGTATGAGGTGGTCGACTTCTTCTATGAAGACAATGTCACCTGTCTGTTCGCATCGGATGATCCTTCCGTCCCTTCCCGGATTCAGAATCTTTCCAAAGGCAGCGTCACGGCGCAGGCAGTGCGCAGAGAACTGCGGGAAACCGATCTCTAGTTCTTACTTTTTCACCATCAGGATATTCATATCGACCGCGGTTTCGATGCCGGGCACCGTTCCTTCGCAGGAATACTGCCAGATCGTAAAGGCATACGGAAACGGCGGTTCTTTATCGTCATACCACGCAAGCCAGAACTGCGTCATGTCCTGCAGTTCATGCATGCGGATCTCATGCGTGAGAAAGCTCACGCTTCCGTATACCAGCGTGCTGTATCCGTTGTCATTCAGGGTTTTGCAGAAGGCGGCAGCGGCTTCCGTGCAGGCATCCTGCGTGGTGTCTTTCAGACGCCCCTCGGTCCGCTCAAATTCCAGGTCAAACGCAACCACATGGACCGGATAATCTTTAATCAGCTCCATGACATAGTTGGCTTCTTCAATCGCTTCTTCCGCGCCGTTTGCCTGCGAGAAAAAATAGACCGCGACCTCGACGTCCGCATCCAGCGCACTCTGAATATTTTCCCGATACCCGGTATCTTCATGCAGTTCCCCGGTCGTATGACCGCGGTACCCCGCACGGATAAAGGCGAATTCCACGCCTGCATCATGAACAGCATGCCAGTCGATCGTCCCCTGATAATGGGACACATCGATGCCGAGCCGTGTTCTGTAGGTACTGTCTTCATATGACAGGAAGCCGGCTTCATCTTCCTTCAGATTCTGCCAGTTATAGGAATGCCGGTAGGTCGGGTCCGGCGTCGGCGTCGGTTCGGACTGCACTGCCGGTGTTTCCTGCGGTGAAATGATTTCCTGCA
Organism: uncultured Erysipelotrichaceae bacterium; assembly: GCA_946621045.1. The sequence continues at coordinate 11,548 of CAMOOA010000016.1, read as the reverse complement.
CAATATGAATCATCCCGCTGACAAAAACAGCAAAAACGCCGATCGACAGAACAGCCGCCAGCAGCAGTGCCAGTAATCTTCCAACCCGCAGGCGGCGCCTGCGTTTCTGTTTCGCCATGGCAGAATTATAGCATCTGATATACACTGAAATCACTATGAGAGAACGGATGATCAACGGGGTATTCTTTGACCTCGGATGGACGCTGGAGCGTCCTGCCAGCGGCAGCTGGATGCTTACCAACAGGTTTTTTGACCATGTGCCGAAAGACCGGTTTTACGCGCTGGATGAAGACCTCCGGAAACGGGCCATGGCAGAGGCCAGCCGCCCGCTCACGGAACATCACTACACCCCGACACTGGAAGAGGAAGACCGCAAGTTCATACAGTACTTCCGCGATCTGAACAGCTATCTGAAGCTCGGCCTTTCCGAAGAAGCGATTTATGAGATCGGCCACGACCATACGTATAACTTTTCCAATTACATTCTGTTTGATTCGACGATTCCGACCCTGAAAACCCTGAAGGAGCACGGCTACCGCGTCGGTGTCATCTCCGACACCTGGCCGAGCACCGTCCCCCAGCAGAAGGAAGCCGGAACGTATGACTATTACGATTTTCTTGTGCTGAGTTTTGAACTCGGCGTGCTGAAGCCGGATCCGCGCATGTATGAAACCGCGCTGGAATGCATGGGGCTTCCGGCAGAACAGACGATTTATGTCGATGATCTCACGATGAGTCTCGACAAGGCCGGAACCTACGGCATTCACGGCGTCTGTTCAATCGCAGATGACCCGTCCCGCATCGTCTCGGACTATCCGTGCGTGCGCCATCCCGGCGAAGTTATTGATCTTCTGAAGGAAATGAACGGAGGCATCCTCTGATGCGGAAGCTTCTCTGGAATCTCTTCAGGATCGCAGTCATCCTCATGATCGGATACGGCATCTACGACAATTACTTCCGCACGGAACCGGCCCATACCGTATCCGTGGAAGACCATGACAGTATCCTGCCTCATACCCAGGCGGAAATCTCGGAAATTGTCCTCGGGGAAAGCCGGAAAAAACAGGAGCTGGTAGTGTATGAACAGGAGCTTTCCGCTTCCCAGACGATCACAACCGGAATTCTGGATCTGGATATCTTCCGCAAATCCATGGAAGTCAGATCGTACGGCACGGCGATTTATGCCGTTGACCTTTCTTCGCTGAGTGAAACCGACATCGCCTTTGACGGGTCCGCATCTCTTGTGACGGTCAGCGTTCCGCATGCGGTGCTCAAAACCGTTGCGCTGAATGCGGAGAAAACGGAGTTCTCCGATGTGGAACACGGCCTGCTTACCTGGGGTGATATCAGACTGACGCCCGAACAGCAGAACCTCCTTACACAGGAGCTGCAGGCCGAACTGGAATCCGCCGCTGCGGATCCTTCCATTCTGACCAAAGCAGACCTCAGCGCAGAAGATACACTGAAGAAACTGTACAGCACGGTTCTGCATATACTTGATCCGGACCTTTCGGTCCGTGTGACATTCCGGTGACCGCCATGCGTTACATTTTTACCGCCCTGCGGAAAGAAGCCGCAGACCTGATTGAAGAACTGCATCTGAAGCCGTCCGGCACCTCCCTGCAGTGTTATGAAAATGACAGCACGGTTCTGACCGTGACCGGAACCGGTCCGCTGTCCGCCGCATCGGCGTGCGCAGCGGTTCTGTTTTCGCATCGCGCCGCGGACCGCGATATCGTCATTAACGCAGGCATTGCGGCTGCGGTGCATAACGGCACCAAACAGCAGCTCTATGCCATCCATAAAATCCATGACTGTTCCTCCGGCCGGGATTATTACCCGGACATGATTCCTTCCCCGAAGTATCCGGAGGCACAGCTGATCACCGGCGCAAAACCCTGCCGCGCCTCAGACAATGCGGTGTCATTTGTGCACACAAACACTCCGGTTCTGTATGACATGGAAGGCGCAGCCGTATTTCATGCGGCGTCCATGTTTCTTTCACCGCACCGCATCCGGCTTCTCAAGCTGGTCAGCGATGCTGGAGAGGCAGAACAGATTCACTTTGACCCTGCCTGGTCTTTCAAATTAAAGGAAGCGGTCCTGCATGAGGCGGAACGGATGGAAGCTGTTCCGGCAGCCCCCGGAAAACTGGTCCCTGACTGCGGTGCGCTTGCGCAGGAACTGCATGCGACCGTTGCGATGAAGCGCCGGCTCGAACAGGCGCTCCGTTATGCAGAACTGGCGGGAATTGACTGGAATTCCATCGTCATGCGGTACCGGGCGGACGGACTCCTTCCGTCACAGCACAAAGAAGACGGAAAACTGATTCTGGAGAAACTGATTCATGACATACAGGACTGAGCATTTTTCACATATCTATGTCGAAGAAGAGATATGGGATGATCCGCAGACACGGCAGATCCGGAATCATTTTCCGCATGCGCGGATGATTCCGGTCCGGCAGTACCATGATGTTTTCTCCCGTCCGAAACAGGAATATGCCGTTCAGAAACACGCCCGGAATCTGATTCTCGCACGGCAGCACGGAACCCTCCTGTATGAAGGAGCGCCGGTCTGCCATTCGTTCGGACATGAACATTTCTATTACACCTCCCCTGCGCTCAACTGCCTGTATGACTGCGAATACTGCTGGCTGAAGGGCATGTATTCCACCGCAAACATCGTGGTCTTCATCAATGATCCGCGTGAATATCTCGAAGCTGCGGCGCAGATTTCACACCGCTTTAATGAAGAACCCGTGTTCGTCTCCTTCTCCTATGAAACCGACCTGTTTCCGCTGGAGCCCCTGACCGGATTTCTGAAACAGCTCTCGCATGATCTGCCGCAGACCGGCAGCGTTACTGCGGAAGTCCGCACCAAGTGCGCTTCTCCGGATCTCATCCGCTCGCTTGCGCGCAGCAGTCAGCTGGTGCTCGCATTTACGGTTTCCCCGCAGGAGATGATTGACCGTTATGAGCACGGCACCAGTCCGCTTGCACAGCGGCTTGCGGCAGCCAGCACCGCACTGGAATGCGGCTTCCCGGTGCGGCTCTGTTTTGACCCGATGATTCTGTTTCCCGGCTGGCGCAGCGCATATGCGGAAATGCTGGAAACCGTCAGAACCGCCGTGGATCTTTCGGCGGTAACGGATTTCTCCATCGGTTCCTACCGGCAGTCCGATCAGTATCAGAAACGGATGCGCAGCCGCTTTCCCGACAGCGCAGTGATCCAGTATCCGTATGAAACAGACAGCGGTTACTGCATGTATCCGGAACGTCTGCGAAAGGATTTGGAAAACGGATTCCGTGACATGCTCGCAAAGTATACGGATCCGAAGAAGATCTTTCTTCTGAAGGAGGAACAATGAGTCAGATCGCATTGGTAACCGGAGCGTCCTCCGGCATCGGGCAGGCGATTGCACAGCGCCTGCTGGAACATGGTTATGAAGTATACGGCATCGGCCGGGATTTTTCCGCCTGTCCGCTGCGCGAACATCCGCTGTTTCATGAAACTTCACTCGATCTTCTCGATACCCCCGCACTGCTTGCCTTTCTTGAAAGACTTCCGAAAGACAATCTGACACTGCTTGTGAACAGTGCCGGCTGCGCCTGGTACGGACCGCACGAAACACTGTCTGTCGAAGCCATTCAGACGATGACCCGTGTAAACCTTGAGACACCGATTCTGTTATGCGGAAAACTTCTGCGGCCGCTGAAACAGAATCACGGAACGATCATCAATATCGCCAGCGTCACCGCACTCGAGACAAGCACGCACGGGGCTGCCTACGGCGCCCTGAAGGCAGGCCTTGTGCATTTCAGCCGGACGCTGTTTGAAGAGCACCGCAAAAGCGGTCTGAAGGTAACGGTGATTCTGCCGGACATAACGGATACCGCGCTGTACCGGAATGCGGATTTCGGTCCGGACCGTTCCGAAGGCGCCTTTCTTCTTCCGGAAGACACCGCCGATGCGGTAATGAGCGTTCTTTCCGCCCGCAAGGGAACCGTTCTCAGTGAAATCGTCCTGCGTCCGCAGTATCGCCGGATTTCCAGAAACCGACAATAATGCACGTTTGGTGCCCAAGCACTCTCCTCCTGATATTTCAAGCATTGTTTTGAATTTTTTTTGCGGTAGGATGTTCTGCGGAAGGCAAAGCAGAACAGGATGGAGAACAACACTATGGACGCAGAAATCACCAGAGAGGAACCGCCGGTCGTACTGGACTGGGAGGTATCCCGTTCGCTGACAAGCGAAGAAATTGAAGAGGTGACCGCGGAAATCCGATTCTGATTTCCTTTCGCCGCACTGTAAAAAAGAGAATTCGCGCGAATTCTCTTTTTTTCTGCTCAGTTTCTCCGGTATTCGAGGGAATTGATCACCGCCGCAAGATGGGAGGTATCGTTCCACTGACTGATCCGATACAGATAATGCGTAATCCCGCACGGTGTGCTTTCCTTGATCACTGCGGATGAAGTCCGGTTCGATACGGTCACATTTTTGCTTTCCGGGTTCGCACGGACAAAGCCGTACCGGCTTCCCGGCTCGTCATTGATCTTCCAGGTATCCGCGTCATGGCCCGTAGGAATATCAAACACTGCCTGTCCTTTCCGGGTGGAAGGATCGATGATGATCATCCGGTGCCACGTCTGCCCGGTTCCGTCCTGAATGTCGTACAGGAAGGAAGGCTGCCCATATGCTTCCCAGTATTCTTCGATTTCCGCATTGATGATAATGCGGCCCGACCAGTTGCGCACCTCATTGGATTCCATCTCTATTTCGTCCGTCACCGCTTCTGCCTGATTTGTGAAGGCAACATCGGTTTCCTTCAGCCGGCAGCGCACAAAGCACTTCATTTCCTTTCCTTTCGGAAGAACCGCCTGCCATGTGACTTTCTGCCCGCTGATCTTCGCACTGCCTCCGCCGGTCTCAAAGCGGTCCGTATACGTCCCCGCTTCAAGAATCTGCACGACCGACGGTATGGTATCGCTCACGCAGTAGGTCCGATCCGTGGCAGAAGGATTTTTCACGGTGATCCAGTACAGGAATTCCTCGTTCTGCGCAATCGCCTTTCCGTTGATATCCGTTCCGCTTACGGTTGTCACGCGTTTGACAGGCCGCGAAGGCGTATAGATGACCGTTTCATTGGTTTCGATCACCTTGCAGCCTTCCGCGGTAACACCTGCTTTGTTCGGAATGGTCAGTTCATACCCGTTCGGCACTGCCGAAAAGGTTACCGTGCGCTCCCTTCCGGCCGGAATCCGGATCTTCCAGGTGATCTCCGTTCCCTTTGCGGCGCCGCCGTCACTGATGGAGGCCGGTTTCAGGGTCTGACGCTTGTCCACCGGATCCTTCACCGTAAACTCCAGTTCCTTATCCGCCGGATTCTTTACCGTAATGCGGTACGTCACCTCCCTGTCAGCTGCCACCACTTTGCCGTTGACGTCCTTGCCTTTACTGTTCACCACATGCTTTACAGGGTCCGGCATTACCGGATTTTCTGTTTCATTGGTCGTGAATTTCAGTTTGTTCAGGTACACATCCGCTTTGTTTTTTATGATGGTTCCCTTCGCCTCCGGAAGAACGGTGATCCGGAAGGAAAGCGTCTTTTCCTTTCCGGCCGCCAGGTTGAACTCCCATTTCAGTACGCCGCCTGCCAGCTTTCCGCCTTCATTGGCGGAATCTTTCACATACGCCGTGCGGCCGGGAATTTTGTCCTCCACGCGGAATGTTTTCGTTGAACTGAAGGTGTTTTTCACTCTGACCGTATAGGTCAGCACTTCTCCGGAAGTCACCAGTTTTCCGTCAATGTAGGTTCCGTTCCGCTGCACTTTCTTGGAATCATCCGGCACCGGATCCTGCGCATAACAGACTTCCACCTCATGATCCGCACGGATATCCTTAAAGGTATACGACTTCGGATACTTCTCGCCGTCCACCGTTTTTCCGTCAATCTTCACATAGTCCAGATAATAATCCGGACGGTTTTCATACCGGATCGTCCTGGTTTCTCCTGCGGGAATGTCCGTCACCGCACCGGACGCCTTCCAGGTACTGTCGCCTGTCGTTCCGGCTTTTTCCATTGCGTTGTTCAGGGTTATCGTGCCGTTGATCACCTTTGTGAGGATCTTATGTTTTTTGCGGTAATAGACCGTCAGCACAAGATCCTGATCGGGCATCGTTCCGCTTACGGTCGCATCCTTTGCGTTGACCAGCTCATATCCCGATACCTTCGGGGAAGAAACCGAATACGGTTCATCCTTCAGAACCTGGGTCGGACCGTACTGGGCGGCAAGCACCTTTTCCGTCTTCTCCTCCAGGTAGCGGATCGTCAGATTATGTTTCGGACGGGCATTCTGGTAGTAGAAATCAACACGGAATGTCGGGTAACCCTCACCGCTCAGGGTGTGCTCCCAACCCATCCAGTAATCCGCATTCATTCCGGGCACATCATCCCAGTAAATACTGCCGGTTTCCCCGAGCCGCACGGTTGCGGTAAGTTCCGGCGACAGCGCTCCGACAAACTGTTCCGGCGGAAGATCTGCGCTGTTCTGGCTCACGATCATGCCGAGATACCCGTAATCCGGAATCGTCTTCGCATTGATCGTAAAGGTCCTCGCCGAATCGAAATACCGTCCCCACGCCTCGTAGGAACCATGGAAATCCGTTTCATGTACGTCGGACCCCCAGGAAGATACCGTCGCTTCATTATGCGTGTCCGCATATACCGCATAGCCGTGTCCGGGCACAAACTCGGAACGGGAATACTGCTGGTACTGCACATCATACCCGTTGGCAATGTCGGTCGGTGAATTGAGAACTTCCTGCTGGTATCCGGCAATCAGCTTCGCATTTTTCGTGGTGGTTTCTCCGTACGGAATCTCCCAGAAGTATGCGTCTCCGTAGAAGTACGTATTGCACTGGGCAGAGAATTCCCCGTCCCCTTCAGGATCGGGAACCGGACCCTCTCCGCCTTCCTTCTCTCCGGTACGTGAGAATACACGCGCATCTTTGAGCGCAGCCGCAAGGTCATTTCCGTTTCCCGACAGAATGCCGCAGAGCACAGCGGCGGCTTCCGAAGTCGAATCGGATACGACCAGGGCATCAACCGTATCTCCCCAGTTGGAGAAGTCACGCAGTTCTCCCGCTTCATCGCAGCTTGCGGCGATGATTGCCGCTTCTACGTTCGCCGGGATGAAATACTTTGTGTTCAGGTGATTGTTTCCTGCGGCGCCGACTACCGTGATGCCCTGTTCTGCCGCCTTTTCAATTTCATCCGCGATGATGCGGTTCTCATTGCTTACATAGGCTGACATGCACAGCGCAATCATATCCGCGCCCTGCCCGATCGCATATTCCATTGCGGCATATACGGATGACATCGTTCCGTTTCCGGCAGTATCCAGCGCCTTGACGGAAAGAATCCGGGCAGACGGGTTCTCCGCCAGAATCAGTTCGCTCATCCTGGTGCCGTGCCCGTTGTCATCATACGGATCGTCGCCGAGTACAGAGACTGCCGAGACGATATTCGCGCAGTCCTTCGGAGCACCGGTGTCAATCAGCGCGATCAGCGGCGTTCTCCCGGCTGTGACAGCGGGTTCTTCTTCAAGAAGCTGCTGGAGCTGGTCGATCGGATTGTTCTCCGATGAGATTTCATTCGGCGCATCCGTCAGGTTTCCGTTTTCCGCCGCAAGGATCACTCCGTCCGCTTCCGCATGAACAGAATGTTCGGAATAATATGCATATCCTTCCTGCAGGGCGTCACCGTCCGCAAAGCCAAGGAGCGTAAGATCCTCATAGACTGAAATCACATGGTCCTGTTCACGGATTTCTCCGCCGATCACGATCAGACGGTCCGACCATGTCTGTTCCTCCGGTTCAATCTCCGGGTCTTCCGCTTCCGGCTCCTCAGATTCCGGTTCCGGCAGCGGGGACTCCGGGGTCTTCTGCGCCTCCGGAAGCTGTTCCTCCTTTGGAAGTTCGTCAGAGAGCTGTTCTTCCTCTGACGGTGCTTCCGCAGGTTCTTCAGCCGCTTCGTCCGCCGCGGCATCCGGTGTTTCCTGCGGTCCGGGCTCCGCTTCCTGCGGGCCGTCTGTGCTTTCCGGCAGGACCGTTTCTTCCGGCACGGCGGTATCCTCAGGCATCAGAACCTCTTCTTCCGTCTCCCCGGTTTCTTCCGCCGCAGATTCGGCAGCCGGCGGAGGGGATACCTCCTCCGGTTCTTCTGCGTGCACCGTGCCTGACGAACACAGCAGAACCAGGCTCGCCAGCATCACTCGCATCATTGTTTTCATGTATTTCATAGCAGTCTCCTTATCGTGTTATCTGAGACGTCCAGGCGTCTTTCCACGAAACATTGCGGCCGTCTCCTTCACGCGGAAACACCGTCTGAATACTCTCTGCCCGGACATAAATCTCATAGTCTGCCGGTCCGACAGCGTCCTGAAACACTGTCGCGGCGCTCGTGATCAGATCCGCCGTGGCCGCATTGGGAGGCAGCGGATCCGTGCAGTAGTAATACCCGTCCTCTCCGCCTGTCCAGCCGGAGGGAAGGTGCCTGCCGAGATCAGAGGCCGCAAAGGTACCCGTACTGTTAGTGAAACTAGTGCATTTCTCTGCATACGGATCCGAAAACGCGATGCGGACCCGTGCGAACACCGGAACCGTTCCGGTGTTTTTCAGGAATACCCGCTTGGGGTAAACCGTTGTGCCGGGACCCGTTTTTGTATTCGGGTCAAAATCCGGCTCTTCGATGCGGATGACATTATCCGCAAAGCCTGTATCATTCACTGCCATCTCACGGGAAGACAGGTAGGCGGAGGTAAGCGATGCGCTTCCCGTACCGATCAGCCAGGTCATTCCGGCCAGGATCATCGCCTGTGTGAATCTGTGCATGCGCCTGATTCTCATTCTCCGTTCTCCTTTTCCGTCCGGCTGTTTCCGTGAAGATCAAGCTTGTTGGAAACATCCGCTTCCGGGAACTGCGTGTAATCCGCATTCGCAGAAACAATCTTCCAGATCTTCCGCAGCGTATCCTCCGACATCTGCCGCGTGTTTTCTTCGGTCGTCATCATCCCGCCCTCAAGCGTCAGATGTTCTGCCTGGATGGCAAGAAAGCGAACCTCGATTCCGCCCGAGGTACCCGGGACGGATCCTTCCACATAATTCACCGCCCGGATGTAATCAAACAGCGGCGATGTCTTTGAAAATTCCTCCCCGTTTCTGCCGGGCAGTGCCTTCTGGTAGCCGAAGACACGGCGCACCGCGCCGTTTTCCAGAACGGATGTTTCCAGAAGCTTCCAGTTTTCATCAAAGCCTTCTTCCCCGTTTTTCTTCAGGTACTGCCACACTTCCGATTTTTCTTCCGTGCGGTAGGTACCGTCCGGCTGGGCAATCCGGACATTGGAAAGCGCAGGGCTGTCCAGCACAATGAATACTGCCGCGGCGTTCACGCCGGTATTGACGATCTGCGGGTTCTTCCGGATTTTTTCACACGGAAGAACATGAATGGCGGAATCCGGATTCCATTCCGTTTCTGTTCCGTCTGCGGTGATGTCACCGAACGTGTAGGTGTTTGTATGCGCCTCCCGGTCGCTGAAGTACGCAGATGTTGATTCAATGCGGGACTGGCCGCTTCCTGCGGCTGCCCCGGATACCAGTGCGGCAAGTACCGCAATCGCAATGACATGCTTTTTTATCATTCGTTTTCTCCTTTTCTGTAATTCACCAGATCTGCGGCGAGCCATCCCGCCATACACAGGACGGACATGCATACAAATCCGAACCGCAGAGACTTCGCACTCTGCAGGAAACCAAGCCGGGGTATCGACGAAACAACCGTTCCGATCAGACAGTCCGGCGAAATAACATTGAGGTCCGGCGCCGTGTTGGCATCTCCCTTCATGAGAAGGGTTCCGTTCGGCCGGATCTCATGAACGCGGTGTGTCACGGTCATCCCCTGATCATTTCCGCCCAGCCGGTAGGTCATGACAGCGCCGACCTCCGGCGTGCGTTCCGCAGGATCCACCAGGATCAGTGCTCCCTCCGGAATTGCCGGCTCCATGGACCCCGAAGTCACGGCATACATTTTCAGACCGCGCAGCTGCGGGACAAGGAATACCGCCCCGCAGAGCGAGAGAACACAGGTGCTGATTACCAGCGCGTCCCGCAATATGCATGCAGGAAGCGAACGGTTCCTGTTCATTCCTCTTTCCTCCGCGCCTTCCGCAGAACCGCCGCGGCCGTAACCGCAGCCAGTACGGAAAGAATCAGACCGGCGGCGTATTTTGCGAGATTCTCCGTATCGCCGGTGTTCGGAATGATGCGTCTTGCCGGACTGAGTTCCGCCCGGAAGATCCACCGGTCGGAGGTATCTGTCAGTGAGAATTCATTTTTCAGCTCTTCCGGGACATCCAGATCATAGGTCAGCACAGCTGTCCAGTTCGGTGTCATCCAGGCGAGATAGATCTCATTCATCGCATCCGCAAGCGTACCGGAAAATACGGTTGTCTCTCCGGCGTGAATATTCAGCCGGATCTGCCGTGCGAGTTTTTCCTCCTCGCCGGTCGCTTCGATCCGGAAGAACAGACGGACCGGCTGGGTATAGCCGTTTCCGATCACAAGGCTGTCGCTGACGTGATCTCCGGGCATCAGAACCGCAAAGTTGTGAAACAGGTCTTCCGTATTAGCGATCAGACCCTGGGCGCCTCCTTCATAACTCACGAAGAAATGGGCATCGCCGGGATCACGGTAGCGGAATGTTTCGTAGACCGATTCTTCGATCACCGTTCCGAACCAGGGATCATCCGCGCTGAAATTCGGGCTGAAGTTGTCATACTGGACGGCATCCGCCCACAGAATGACGTTAAAGACCGCGTCCGGGATCTCAAGATCATGCGGAATCTTCACCTCCTTCGTGAAGCGGACCGTCTCTCCGTGATCCACCGGTTTTGTGTAGTACCAGTACTCTCCTTTGTTCACCCACGTCCCGTCTTCATACAGCGTCACCCAGGACGGGCTCAGCGCCGTGATCCGGCTGTCCCCTTCCGTCAGCACCTTTGCGCGGATCCAGGATTTCTGACCGTTTACGGTGATTTTTGAAATCTTGGATACGGTCTCCCCCGGAAGCACAATGCGCCGGTCGCTGTTTCCTTCAATCGGCTCCTCCTCTCCCTCCGCGTTGAGCCGGAATTCATTCAGACTGAGCGAGACATTGCCGGTGCCGATGTGATTGACGGTCGTTATGTTGTCGCCTTCTGCCTGAACCGGACTGCGCGGACATAATGCCAGCACCGCAAGGATCACTGCGGCTGTGCGTTTGAATCGCAGTAAGTTCATTTCATTCTCCTTTCCCGCTGCGCAGCTTTGCGCATCACACCTTTCCTTATTGCCTGCCCGAATCAAAATCCCCCGCGGAAAACAAAAAAAATTTCAAAAAAAATCACTGCAGGATCAGAATCTCCCGCAGTGAGTTCGTTTTGAAATATAGTTCTTCCTGAATAATTCACCAAAACTTTTACAGGCCGATAATCCCGCATGACTATCGGCT
>CAMOOA010000015.1 GCA_946621045.1 uncultured Erysipelotrichaceae bacterium | reverse complement strand
TCTACTTTGAAGAACAGATCGGCGGCTTTGCCTTCCACCTCAAGGAATATCCGAAGTGATGCGTTAACGAACATGTTCCGGAAGCGGGACATGTTTTTAAAATGCGCATGAAAAAACCGGCATCCTGCAGGAAGCCGGCCGTAATATTATGCGTTTTTGGTGTTTGTATCAATGGAATTGCGGAACACGTAATACCGCTGGTAGAGAAATTCCAGCACGAAGTTCAGTAACATGTTTCCGACCGTGACGATGTATTCATTGACGCCAAGCCCGGTCATATAGTGCTCGAGCCAGGTGGAGGCCGGTACGAAGACCGCATAGAACAGCGCCACTTTAAGCATGGCGGAAGGGACATCCGCTGCCGACTGGAAGGTATATTTCCGGTTCAGGGTGAAGTTCCAGAGAACGGAAAGCACCAGAGCGACCATATAGGACAGCCAGTACGGCCAGTGAAGCAGTTCGTTGAACAGTGTAAAGGAGCCAAGCTCGATCAGTCCTGCGCTGGCCGAGATCAGGGTAAATTTGAGAAACCGGAAGAATTCCTTCATGTGCATATTTCCTCGCTATGCGTACAAGGATACCACCGTTCCGGAAAAAAAGCGCACCGGATAACAATGCGCATTCTTTCAGAACTCAGGAATGCCAGACCTGCGTGGAACTTACCTCATCCCAGTGCGTGCGGACAAATTCGAATACGGTTTCCATATCCTGCTGTGTCTGTGCGGCATCGGTGCCGCTTTTCACAAAGAGCCAGGACGACTGATCGAATTCCCTGCGGAATCCTTCATACGTGCCCTGATCGTGCGTGGTGCGCTTGTAAACATATACCCAGTCCATGGCTTTCTGCTGCCAGTTGGACTGAAGCTGACCGCCGGAAATCAGTTCCAGCATTTCATCATTCAGACTGAATTTCGGATCACTCATGGATCGTTCTTCCTGTGTCTTCTAATATAACGATTCTGTTATCCGGAATCCATGGATACGGCAGGGAAAAGGTATAATGAGGGGTGCCGGCACAGCCTGTGTTTCCGTGCCGGAGAACGGATGAGCGGAAAGGAGCCTGAGGCAGATGCAGAACGACAACATCGGCACCTATGTTCTGGAACAGCTGAAAAAAAACTATGAAGTCACGGAAAAAGATATCGGAAGCGACGCAAGGCTCGATAAGGGCATGATGCACTTTACGGTGCGGAGCTTTGACATAGCCGGGATCGGCACATTATGCCTTCTGAACATGAAGGGAATGTTCGGCCTCATGAAGATGGAGACCATCGTGCTTTCGTGTATTACAAAGGATGTGCCGCTGCTGAATATTGATTCAATCAGCGCTATGGGAAAAACCACGCGGATCGCGGAACTGTACGATACCCGGATCAGCCGGAAGGATACGGAACTGGAAGACGCCTGTCAGAAAATCAAAGACGGCGACCGCGATCTTCCGGACTATTCGAACGGCCATCACTGGTATGACGACGGTCTGCGCATGTCCTGCAGCTATGCAAAAAGGACAAAGGGCAGCGATCCGCGGACGAAGACCGCATGCCTCAGATATTTCGATGCGTTCATGAAGGAACTGGAGAGGACAGAGCCCTGCGACTCCGCCGAAAAGACCGCCGCAAACCGGGTCCTGCCGGACGGGCTTCTTGAACATGGCGGACCGGCAGTGGATCAGATGCGGAAACTGTTCGGTGAGGAAACGGCTTCCCGTCTTGTGCTTACCCATATGTACGGCGTGCAGTGACGGGAATGCATGCAGGGGCCGTGCAGGAAACGGCAGACCCTGCGATAATATGTGCAGAAATACGGAAAACATAGTGTAATTGTCATAGAAACCATGAGCCGAAACAGAGCGATTATCCGAACCAGTGCAGCGGGCATCGCCGGCAATCTTCTGCTGGCGGTTTTCAAACTGGCCGTGGGCACAGCCGCAAACTCGGTATCGATCATCACCGATGCCGTAAACAACATCGCAGACGGCATGTCGTCCCTGGTGACGATCATCGGAACCCGGCTTTCGGAAAAGGAGCCGGACAAGGAACATCCGTTCGGCTACGGAAGAATTGAATATCTTTCCTCCCTGATCATCGGCCTTCTGATCACCTATGCGGGCTTTGACGCGCTGCGCTCTTCCGTGCTGCGCCTCCTGCAACCCGAACCCGTGGACTATTCCGCGCTGACCATGGCTGTGGTTGCGGCCGGTTTGCTTGTCAAGGTGCTGATCGGCCTGCATACAAAAAAACAGGGAGAGAAACTGTCTTCACAGCCGCTGATCGCTTCGGGCATCGATGCGCTGAATGATTCGATCGGCTCGGCTGCCATCTTTCTTGCGGCGGTCATTTATATGATGTCCGGTTATGCGGTCGAAGCCTGGGTCGGTGCGGCAATCTCGCTTCTGATCATGAAAAACGGCATCGTGACCCTGCGGGAAACCGCCTCCGGCATTCTGGGTGAGGCGCCAGATATAAAGCTTGCGAAGGCAGTGCGGAATTCCATTCAGAGTTTTCCGGAGATCGACGGCGTGTATGATCTTGCGATCCACAGCTACGGCAGGGAGCGCCTGGTCGGTTCCGCCCATATTGAGGTATCCGATCAGCTGACCGTGGCCTGGATCGACAATCTTCAGCGGGCAGTGATCCGCAAGGTAAAGGAAGACACCGGTGTTGAAATGATGGGACTGTCCATCTATGCGATCAATACGAGTTCCGGGGAGATCATCGCAATCCGGGAAGCGGTAAGAAATATCGTGCGCAAAACCGAAGGCGGAAAGGAAATGCACGGCTTCTACATCGACTTTGTGGACAAGACAATGAACTTCGAAGCGGTGCTGGAATTCGGGGTGCGGAGCGCGGAATCCTTCCGAAAGGAACTGCTGGAAAAAGTGAAAACGGCGTATCCGGAATACGATATTCAGATCAATGTGCTTCATGACTTTACGGAATGATGAATGACAGCTCCCGCGGAGCTGTTTTTTCGATTGTGACACCTGTGCAGATAGTATAATGAAATATAACAAAAGATTCTGCGGACTGCCCGTAACGGCGGTCTGCCGGAAGGTACCCGAGCATCCTCTTCAGAGAAAGGAGACGGTCACGTGGATAAAATCAGAAAAAACCGGACAGCGCTCATATCAATCATCGGAACAGCGGTGCTTGCGATCATATTGGTGTTTACGACAGTCTGGATGGGCCGGAGTGCACGGCGGGATACGGAATCCGCGGTGCGCACCGTCAGTAACCTCTATCTGGATGAGCTTGCCGGCCGGCGTGAACAGGTTGTGGAACATAATCTTTCGGAAAAGGCGCAGACCTTTGCGACCGCAATTGCCCTGATGACGGAACAGGATCTTTCCGACCGTGAACATATGATGGCATACCAGTCGCGGATGAAGCGGCTGCTTCGGCTCGAAAGGTTTGCCTTCGTGGATGAAGACGGTCTGATCTATACCTCTGTCGGATATGAAACCAATATCGACGAATATGATTTTGATTACCGTACACTGAAGGAACCGCAGGTGTTCTCATATCATCTTGAGGACAGTGATGCGAGTGTCATCATTGCCATTCCGACCGATATTTCCTTCCAGGGCAAAAAACTCACTGCAGGCATTGTCGGAACGGATATGGAGGAAATGCTGGAAGGCACCTCGATGACGACCAATACCAGTGAGGTCACTTTCTGCAATATCTATACCCGTGACGGCACCGCGCTGACCAAAGCCATCCTCGGCGGTCTTGCGCAGGAAGACAATCTGCTGGACGCCATGAAGCGTGCTGTCTTTGAATCCCCGTACACGTATGCATCCTTTGCGGAAGAGTTTGAGAGCGGAACCCGCGGTCAGGCTTCCTTTACCTACAACGGCATCCGCGAGACACTGGCCTATATTCCGATTACCGGAACCGACTGGCAGCTGACCTACCTGATCCGCGAAAGCGTCATCAGTGAGCGGATCTCTCATATCTCGGAGGGTGCGGTCACCCGCGGCATCATACAGTCCGTTCTTACGGTTGCGGTGATGCTGGGAATGTTTGCCTTCATCATGGACCAGGTCCGCAAGTCCGGAAAACTGCAGGTTGAAAAAGAAAGAGCCGATACGGAAAACCGGATCAAGCAGGAAGAGCTGACCCGCCGGCTTGAACTCAATGAAAAGCTTCTCAGGGAAGAACGGGCGAGAAAACAGCAGGAGAATCTGATTGCGGCGCTCTCCTCCGATTACTGGAGTGTCTATTATCTCAATCTCGACAAGGACCAGGGCATCTGTTATCAGGAACACGAAGATCTCGACGGCACCGGATTCAAGGTCGGAGAGAGTTTTGAATACCTGAAATCGGTCACGGACTATGCCAATACCTATGTCACGGATGCCTACCGCGATGCCTTCCTGAAGTTCGTTCAGCCGGAGAATGTAAAGAAAGAGCTGGAAACGAACCGTGTCACCGCATATACGTATCTTGTAAAGCGTCATGATCACGAAAGCTATGAGACAGTACGCTTTGCGGACACAAGACATCCGGAGGAACGCGACGGCTCGCCGGTAACCTATGTCGGCGCATGCTTTGCGGATACGGATGAAGAGACAAGAAAGAACGCTGCGCAGAACCAGGCGCTCAGTGATGCGCTGCGTACGGCGGAAGAAGCCTCCAAGGCAAAGACGGCCTTCCTGTCCAACATGAGCCATGAGATCCGGACGCCGATGAATGCGATCATCGGTCTGGATACGATCGCACTGAACGATCCGGAGACACCGGAAAAGACAAAGGAATATCTCAGAAAGATCGGCAGATCCGCCGAACATCTGCTCGGCCTGATCAATGACATCCTTGACATGACGCGCATTGAATCCGGACGGATGGTGCTGCGCAATGAGGAGTTCTCCTTCTCCAAGCTGCTTGAAACCGTCAACACGATGTTCAGCGCCCAGTGTCATGACAAGGGCATTGACTACCAGTGCCATGTCATCGGCGATATCGGAGACTACTATATCGGCGACAACATGAAGCTCCGTCAGGTGCTGATCAATATTCTCGGCAATGCCGTGAAGTTCACGCCCGAGGGCGGCGTTCAGTTTGAAGTGGAACGGATTGCGCAGTTTGACGGCAAGTCTTCGATCCAGTTCCGAATCACGGATACCGGTATCGGTATGAGCGAGGACTTCCTGCCGAAGATCTTTGAACCGTTCAGCCAGGAAGACAACTCGACAACCGGCCGTTACGGAAGCTCCGGTCTCGGTCTTGCGATTACCAGAAGCATCGTGGAAATGATGAACGGTCATATCGAGGCTGCCAGCACAAAGGGCAAGGGCTCTGTCTTCACCGTGACCGTCACCCTCGATGACGCAAAGCGTGAAGAGGAAACTGCGAAAGGCGACATTGAAATCGAACCGGCCAGACTCACCGTTCTGATCGTCGATGATGATGCGGTGGCCTGCGAACACGCGAAGCTGGTGCTGGAAAAGATCGGCATTTCCTCCGAGCTTGCGGACTCCGGCGCAAAGGCCGTTGAAATGGTAACGCTTCGGCATGCGCGCCATGAGCCGTACAATCTGATCCTTGTGGACTGGAAGATGCCGGAGATGGACGGTGTGGAAACCACACGGCGGATCCGTGAGGTGATCGGAGACGAATCTGCGATCATCATTCTTACGGCATATCGGTGGGATGACGTCTTTGAAGAGGCAACGAAAGCCGGCGTGGACAGCTTTATTCCCAAACCGCTGTTTGCGTCAGCCGTGCTGGAAGAATTCCGGTCTGCCCTGCAGAAGAAGAACGTGCTCGCCAGACAGACGGCCGGCGCGGCGGACCTTGCCGGACGGCGGGTGCTGCTTGCGGAAGATGTGGAAGTCAACGCGGAGATCATGGAAATGGTTCTTCAGATGCGCGACATCCGGTCGGAGATCGCCGCAAACGGAAAGATCGCCGTGGAGAAGTTCAGCGCAAGTGCGCCGGGCTACTATGATGCGGTGCTCATGGATGTCCGGATGCCGGAAATGGACGGCCTTGAGGCCACCCGTACGATCCGAGCCATGGACCGGGAAGACGCCAAACAGATTCCGATCATTGCGCTTACCGCCAATGCGTTCGATGAGGATGTGCAGCGCAGCCTGCAGGCAGGAATGAATGCGCATCTCTCCAAGCCGGTTCAGCCGGAAGTGCTGTTTGAAACACTGGAAAGTCTGATTCATGATTAACGGAAGCGGGACACGGATACGGTGTCCCGTTCTCATGACCGCATGGTTGCGGTATAGTGAAAAAGCCTATGAAACTGATTCTCTGTTCGGATTCCCACTTTAATACGGATGCCCTGCCCCTGATCCGGGAGAAATATCCCGATGCCGGTCTGCTTGTGCACTGCGGCGACTGTCTGCTTGCGCCGGAAAAGATGAAGGGATTTCTTACGGTGGCCGGCAATCTCGATGACGCGCGGCAGTTTCCGATGGAAGAGACCCTGCAGATCGGAACGCATCATATTCTGATCAAACACGGCCATGATGTGATCTCCGGAGCCTCGCCGGATTACCGCCTCCTTGCGGCATACGCAAAGGAGAAGGGATTCAATACGGTCTTCTTCGGACATACGCATGTGTACTGCGACCGGACCGTAAACGGGATCCGTCTTCTGAATCCCGGCTCGGTATGGAAAAACCGGGATGATACCCCGGCGTGTCTGATGGAGCTGGATGTGACGGATACTGCCATCCGGGCAGCGCGGGTGAATCTGATTGAACTGAAGTTCCGGAAATGACCGGATAAGACTTTAAAAATCGTACGATATGCAAAACGGCCGGATGCGATCCAGCAGGAACATTTCCGGTCGTTTCCCTCAGAGGCTATTCTGCGGAGTTTTTGACGTCGATAAACGGCATGGATTCTCCGCACTTCGCGCATGTCTCCGCAAAGGCATCGTTTTCCGCACCGCACTTCGGACAGATGCGCACCGCTGCGGTATGAGCCGGAAGCGCTGCGCCGCACTCCGGGCAGAAATTGTTTTTCGCATCCGCGGCCTGTCCGCACTTCGGACAGATCTTGAATCTGCTGAGTTCCTTTGTCTGGATCGCGTCAAACATACGGTCCCAGTCCTTTGACTTTGCGTCGATATCCGGAATGGAGGTTCGGTCGGCAGAGGGTTCGGGCGGGTTTTCTCCAAGCAGCTCCGACAGTCCGGCGGTGATGCCGTCTGCCGCATCATTCAGTGCGCCGACTGCCTTCTTCATGGTTTTGCCGTTCAGGATCTCACGGTCCATCAGGCTGTCCATCGTTTCTTCAAATTTGCTTTTCTTATCCGTGTGAAACAGATCATCCAGAATTCCCATGGCGGTTGTCTCCCTGTCTTTCCTTATTATCGTATCCGCTTTTAAAGTAACACACAGAAAGATACATCTGTATATTACAATTTCAGTATGAGAAACATATACGGCGGCTCTGTGCCGGTCAGAACCACATCCATGGAATATGTGCGCTTCGGAAACGGACCGGAAACCCTGATCATCCTTCCGGGGCTTTCGGACGGTCTGTCCACCGTAAAGGGCATGGCATGGGTGCTGTCCATGCCGTACCGTAAGTATCTGAACGATTATACGATCTATATGTTCTCCCGGAAGAATGACATGCCGGAGGGCTATACGATCGAAGACATGGCGGATGATCAGGCATCGGTGCTGGAACAGCTCGGAGTGAAAAAGACGGCCGTGTTCGGTGTCTCTCAGGGCGGGATGATTGCCCAGGCGCTGGCAGTCCGTCATCCGGAAAAGATCACAAAACTGATCCTTGCGGTCAGTGCGCCGAATGCCAATGAGCCGGTGAAGGAGAATGTGACCCGCTGGCTGGAGTTCGTATCGAAGAAGGATCACAAAGCCCTGATGACCGATACGGCAGAACATTATTATTCCGGGAGATATCTGAAAAAATACCGGCTCCTGTATCCGTTTCTCGGCATGGCCGGAAAACCGAAAAGCTATGAGCGCTTTATCCGCAATGCGCAGGCGATTCTTGCATTTGACATGTCTGACAGACTGAAACAGATCACCTGTCCGACCCTGATCCTTGCCGGCCGGAACGATCGGATCGTCGGGGTTCAGGCATCGCTGGACATGCACGAACAGATCAAGGGCAGTGATCTTTATATTTATGAGGAATACGGCCATGCGCCGAATGAGGAAGACCGGCACTTTTATGAGCGCATCTTCGCATGGCTGAAAAAGGAGCGCTGAATGCACGATATATGGAATCCCTGGCACGGCTGTAAACGATGCAGTGAAGGATGCCGGAACTGTTACATGTTTTATCTTGATGAACGGCACGGCAGGGACGGTGCGGACATCCGGAAGAATGCGAATGCGTTCCGGTATCCTCTGTCAAAGGACCGTGCCGGAAATTATAAAGTGCAGAGCGGAGAGATGATCCGTGTATGCATGACCTCGGACTTCTTTCTGGAGGAAGCGGATGCCTGGCGGGATGAAGCCTGGCAGATCATGCACAGGCGTCCGGATGTAAAGTTCTTTCTGCTTACCAAGCGTCCGGAGCGGGTGAAAGACTGCCTGCCGGAAAACTGGGGTGAGGGCTGGGAGAATATCTTCTTCAATGTCACCGCCGAAAATCAGAAGCGGGCGGATGAGCGGATCCCGATCCTGCTGGACCTGCCGTTCAGACACAAGGGCATCATGTGCGCCCCGATGATCGGACCCATCACGGTTGAACAGTATCTGGAGACCGGACAGATCGAACAGGTGCTCGCGGACGGGGAAAACTACGGCGGCTGCCGACCCCTGCATTATGAGTGGGTGAAGACCCTGAGTGAGGAATGCAGGAAACATGACATCACCTTTGTGTTCTGCACGACCGGACGGCGGTTCGTCAAAGACGGGAAGACCTATGCGATTGAAAACGGCAGGGTCATGAGTGAACAGGCATACCGTTCCGGGCTCTCCTTCAAGGGGAAGGAAATGAAGTTTCTGTTAACCGATTCCTTCGGTCAGCCGGTCCCGGAAGAGAAACTTTATAAACCCAGGTTCAGAATTCACTGCCTGCGCTGCGGGATGCGGCTTTCCTGCAACGGATGCGCGGACTGCGGGAAGTGCAGCGAACCGTTCGCAGAGGAATCTGATATCGCAGCGGCAGGGAAGCATACGGAAAGCAGGTGAGGATATGGTATCTACAGGAAAATGTGAATACTGCGGCTCCACCATTAAATCTTCGGACCAAAAGTGCCCGCAGTGCGGCGCACCGAATCCGAACTATGTGCCGGACGGCAAACGGCAGATCTTTCTGCCAAGGACGATCGACGAGCTGAAGGAATACTGTGCGGAGCGCGGCATGCCCTTACTGCGGATGCGCTTCTTTATCGGTGAGGACTTCAAGGAGCCAAGAGCCTTCGGTATCTATCGGGACGGGGATGATGTCGTGGTCTATAAAAACAAGGCCAACGGACAGCGTGCGGTGCGCTACCGCGGTCCGGATGAAGAACATGCGGTGAACGAGCTGTTTCAGAAGCTGCTGGAGGAGTGTCATAACCGCGGGATCTATCCCGACGGAAAACCGGTCAATGGAACACCTGAGGCAAGGTCTTCCGGAAACAACGGCTTCTTTAAAAAGTTTTTTCTTCCCGTCTTTCTTTCGATGTTTCTGCTTACCGGAATCGGGATCGGCGCCGGGATGTACATGCACAGAAATGACGGCTACTATGTCGTAAACAATCGGGATGTCTACTATCGCCACGGTGACCACTGGTATCACGATTCCGGAAATGACTGGTATGAAGTGGATGACTTTCCGTACGAAGGCTATGAAGACTACTATGCCGGAGACGACTATGACAGCGACTGGGGCGGCACGGATTTCAAGGACTCTGCAATCTGGGAGGAGATTCAGGAAAACAGTTCCTCAGACTCCTCCGATTATGATTCCTGGGATTCGTCGGATACCGACTGGGATTCAGACTGGTGATGAAAATGGAAAAAAGAGTATATACCTGCAGTGCAGGAAGTTTTACGGGAACGGAAACGGAGAAATGCATTCACGTGCGCGGTATCCGCTACGCCTCATCGAAGCGCTTTGCGCCGCCGGTTCCGTACCGTTACCCGATCGGCATTCATGCCTGTACGGCGCCGGCGCCGTATGCGATGCAGGGAAATTCCCATCTGGAATCCTATCTGTTTCAGACCGAATATGAATCCTTCCGTCAGGAGGAGAGCCCGCAGTTTCTTTCGGTTCATCTGCCGAAGAATGTCACAGGACCGCTTCCGGTCATGGTATGGTTTCACGGCGGCGGATTCAAAAACGGAAATGCGGATGCGCCGAACTATAACTACGACTATCTGACAGCCGAACAGAATGTCATTCTCGTCGGTATCAACTACCGGCTTGGCATCTTCGGCTTTGCGGTGGATGAGCACGGAAACCCGGGACACCCGGGGCTTCTGGATGCGATTGAAGGCCTGCGCTGGGTGAAGCGGAATATCGCTTCCTTCGGCGGTGATCCGGACAATATCACGATCTTCGGACAGTCCGCCGGGGCCGAACTGTGCCGGGCAGTTCTGCTTTCAGAAGGAACGGAAGACCTGTATCATCGCGTGATCCTGCAGAGTGACCCGATCGGTACGATGCATAACCGTACAGCGATGGAACAGGATGTCTATGCCCGGGTAAGGGAAATTCCGGACTACTGTCCGGCCGAGAAGATTCTTGAAGTACAGAAGCGTATCGTGAAGGACATAAAGGAGAAAGGAACGCCGAAGTATCTGGTGTTCGGCCCGCATTACGGTGTATGGCCGTTATGTGCGGGCGATAATATCGATGCGCGTCTGAAGGACGCCGCGGCAGATCATGAGCTGCTCATCGGCTGTACAAGCCGGGAAGTGTCTGTTTACGGCGGTCAGATCCGGCCGCTGATCCTGCTGGATAACTTCCGGCCGACACGTGACCTGATTGAGACAAAACTGAAGGCGATGAGCCGGGAGATCTTCAACGAGCCGAGTGAAGCCTTTGCGCGGCAGTATCATGAGGCCGGCGGCACGGTGTATGAATATCTCTTTTCCTGGAATGAGGACCGCAGCTTCATCGGGGCGGGACATGCGATGGATCTGCCGCTGCTGTTCGGCGCAGACCATGCGGAAGGCACGGATGCGGCGCTTGGCCTGACGGCACAGGAAATCTATGAAGCCGGAAAACCGATGCGTGAACTCTGGGGGACGTTTGCGCGGACCGGCGTCCTTCCGGAAACAGTAACCAGTGAAATACTTTCCCTGCATAAGCTCTGAGCAAATGCGGATAGCGGGGACAGACATCCCGCTATAATACAGATAAAGGAGAAAATCAGTGATGACAAACATTGAAAAAGCATGTGAATTTCTGAAGAAATGCGGAACCTATTATCTTGCGACCGTGGAAGGAGACCAGCCGCGCGTACGGCCGTTCGGCACAGCGCATATCTTCGAAGACAGACTGTACTTCCAGACCGGTCTTGTAAAGGATGTCGCAAAACAGCTTGCGGCAAACCCGAAGGTGGAACTCTGCGGCTTCCATGAAGGAAAGTGGATCCGCATCAGCGGCGAAGCGGTCCATGATCCGCGTACGGAAGCGCAGGCATCCCTGCTGGAGGCATATCCGTCCCTGCAGGGAATGTACAAGGTCGATGACGGCAATACCGCGGTGTATTACCTGAAAAATGCGAAGGCAGTGATCAGTTCCTTTACGGAAGCACCGGAAAGCTTCACATTCTGACAGAAAATATCGAAAATAAGTTTACAAAACCGCGGAAATGCAACGCGGTTTTTGTTTTTTCTAAGCCGGCAGACACCTGATCCGGGCAAACAGACACCCCGGCTGCGGCGTCGCTGCGGAACGGCACGAAAGGACACAAATAAGACATAAGCATACCCTATATTTACGCGCATAAAGACGCATGATGAATGCGTAAACATGAAAGCGCTCTCATAAATTCACACACCATGCATGAATGTCATACGTGCATGCTCGATCCCTTTTTATATAATTAGAACGACTTGTATGTAAGTCCCCGTATTTGACGAGAATTTATCCTATAACTTGCATTGTCAAAATGCATGTGCTAAATTTTAGTTAACAAGTTGCAGGTATTCATATCGAAGAGGATGAAGAGAATTTGACGATAAAAAATAACAGTGTAAAAGGATAATCAGCTTGAAACTGTTCCGGTCAGATTCTTTTTATTGAAATACGTATATGAATGCAGATCATGGGTTCTATAAATCTTCAGAAAAGGTTTTTCTCACCATGATTATCTGTAACTGACGCGTACCGCACTGGCCAGCTGCGTAATGGCAGGCGGAAGCGCTTGAGTTCCAGAGTGAATCTTGGCATTGTCAGAAAAATGGGAAGCAGAAACGATGTTTTTATTGCGCCCTTTATGACAGTATCGTTCACCACTGGAGAAAAAGCCGTATCGGCTTAGCAGAATTGCCAAAGCATAATAAGGAGGATGAAAATGGCAAAGTATGTAATGGCTCTTGACGCGGGCACAACGAGTAACAGATGTATTCTGTTCAACGAAAAGGGTGAAATGTGCTCCGTCGCTCAGAAGGAATTTACACAGTATTTCCCGAAACCCGGCTGGGTAGAGCACGATGCCAACGAGATCTGGCAGACACAGCTGTCAGTTGCTCGTGAAGCGATGCAGAAAGTCGGCGCAAAAGCAGAAGACATCGCCGCAATCGGTATCACAAACCAGCGTGAGACAACCATCGTCTGGGACAGAATGACCGGACAGCCTGTTTACCACGCAATCGTATGGCAGTGCCGCAGAACTGCAGACATGAAGGATGAGCTCATCGGCAAGTATCCTGACATCGCTGACGAAGCTTACCACAAGACAGGTCTCGTATTCGACCCGTACTTCTCCGGAACCAAGCTCCGCTGGATCCTCAACAACGTCGAGGGTGTCCGTGAACGTGCAGAAGCAGGCGAACTCTGCTTCGGTACCGTTGATACCTGGCTGATCTACAAGCTCACAAAGGGCAAGACATTCGCAACCGATTACTCCAACGCTTCCAGAACCCTGATGTTCAACATCAACACTCTGAAGTGGGATGAGAAGCTCTGCGAGCAGCTCGAAGTACCGATGAGCATGCTGCCGGAAGCTCGCCCGTCCAGCGGAAACTTCGGATTTGCTGATCCGGAATTCTTCGGCGGCCAGATCAAGATCGCCGGTGTCGCAGGCGACCAGCAGGCAGCTCTGTTCGGTCAGACATGCTTCGAGCCGGGTATGGCAAAGAACACATACGGAACCGGCTGCTTCATGCTGATGAATGTCGGTGACAAGCCGATTTATCCGAACAACGGTCTTCTCACAACCATCGCGTGGGGTCTCGACGGCAAGGTTGAGTACGCGCTCGAAGGTTCTGTATTCGTAGCAGGCGCAGCGATCCAGTGGCTCCGTGATGAGCTGAAGGTCATCGATGCTTCCCCGGATTCCGAATACTTCGCAACACAGGTCAAGGATACCAACGGATGCTATGTCGTTCCTGCATTCACAGGTCTGGGCGCTCCGTACTGGGATCCGTACGCTCGTGGTGCTATCACAGGTCTGACCCGTGGTGTCAACAAGTATCACATCATCCGTGCAACCCTCGAATCCCTCGCATTCCAGACAAACGATGTTCTGCAGGCGATGGAAGAAGGTTCCGGTGTCAAGCTCGCAGCTCTCAAGGTAGACGGCGGCGCATGCAAGAACAACTTCCTCATGCAGTTCCAGTCTGACCTGATCGATGCGCCGGTTCATCGTCCGGTATGCGTAGAAACAACAGCTATGGGTGCTTCCTATCTGGCAGGCCTCGCTGTCGGCTTCTGGGCAGGCAAACAGGATGTTATCAAGAACTGGGCAATCGACAGAGAGTTCAAGCCGCAGATGGATGCAGAAACAAGAGCTGCAGAGATCAAGGGCTGGAAGCAGGCTGTTAATTCGACCCTGGGCTGGGCGAAGTAACACATATTCAACAGGTTTCACACAGAAAACATATTAGAGGAGATAGAAAAAAATCATGAAAGCATTAATCGCAGAATTTATCGGAACGATGTTCCTGGTTCTTCTGGGTGACGGTGTCTGCTGCAACGTCAGCCTGAACAAGTCCGGCATGAAGGGCGGAAACACTGTCCACATCCTCATCGGCTGGGGTATGGCAGTTATGGTTCCTGCATTCACATTCGGCGCAGCTTCCG
This sequence comes from uncultured Erysipelotrichaceae bacterium, assembly GCA_946621045.1. Next base: position 2,963 of record CAMOOA010000015.1, on the reverse strand, counting down.
GTGCACACTTCAACCCGGCAGTTACAATCGGCGCGGCAATCCGCGGCGGCATGAGCTGGGGCCAGGTCCCGGGCTACATCATTGCTCAGATGCTCGGCGGCTTCTGCGGCGCAGCGATTCTTATGGTTCTCTACGGTGATCACATCAAGGCTACAGACGACGACGCAACCATCCGCGGCTGCTTCGCTACAGGACCTTCGATCCGCAACACCGGTCTGAACTTCCTCTCTGAGTTCGTTGCTACATTCATTCTCGTATTCACACTCGCTTCCATCCCTGGTGATGCAGGTGCTTCCGGAGTTTCCTGGGTTCTCGTATACGGCGTCATCGTTGCCTGCGGTGCTTCCTTCGGCGGACTTACCGGTTATGCAATGAATGCTGCAAGAGATGCTGCTCCGCGTTTCGCTTATCAGCTCCTCGCTCCGAACAAAGGCGCAAAGGATCCGGACTGGGCTTACGGATGGATCCCTGTGGTTGCTCCGATCTGCGGTGCAATCTGCGCTTCCCTGCTCTGGATGGCAGTATTCGCTTAATCCCAACATCTATTAACAAAGACGTACTGTTTGTTAATTAGCACATAAGCTGGAGGAATCGGCAAAGCGCATGTGTGTTGAATGCCGATTCCTCTTTTCCGTAATTACCTGGAAACATACGGCCCGGAGCGGGTGAATCCGGGCTGTGTGTTCCAACCATAGATTATTCAAAGAGGAAAACTAATAATGTATGACGTAATTATCATCGGCGCGGGAGTTACCGGCAGCTCTGTCGCAAGAGAACTTTCGCGCTACAACGCAAACGTCTGCGTGCTGGAGAAGTGCGAAGACGTCTGTGAAGGAACATCCAAGGCGAACTCGGCGATCGTCCATGCCGGATTTGATGCGGCGGAAGGCTCCCTCATGGCAAAGATGAATGTCAGAGGAAACGAGCTGATGGGCAAGCTTGCCGAGGATCTGGATATTCCGTTCAAGCGGAACGGCGCCATGGTCGTATGCATCCACAAGGAAGCGCTCGACGGACTCAAGACGCTGTATGACCGCGGCATTGCCAACGGTGTCAAGGAACTCCGCATTCTCAACAGAGAAGAAGCACTTGAAATGGAGCCGAACCTTTCCGACAACGTCGAAGGCGCGCTCTATGCCCCGACCAGCGGAATCATCTGCCCGTTCATGCTGAATATTGCGATGGCTGAGAATGCCGCGCAGAACGGTGTTGAATTCCGGTTCAATACCAAGGTGGAGGATATCTGCCACGACGATGACGGAATCTGGCACCTGCGTACCAATAACGGAGAATATACCGCGAAGTATGTCGTGAACGCAGCCGGTGTCTATGCCGATGTCATTCACAACATGGTCAGCGAGAATAAGATCAAGATCACACCGCGCCGCGGTGACTACTGCCTGCTCGACAAGGAAGTCGGAAACCATGTAAAGCATACGATCTTCCCGCAGCCGACAAACCTCGGCAAGGGCGTTCTCGTATCGCCGACCATTCACGGCAACCTGATCGTCGGACCGACCGCAGTTGACCTTGAAAACAAGGAAGGCAACAACACAACGGCAGCCGGCATTGCGGACCTCATTGCCAAGGCAAACGACCATGTGAAGAACCTGCCGATGCGCAAGGTCATCACATCGTTCGCAGGTCTGCGTGCGCATGAAGCACATCATGAATTCATCCTTGAGGAAGTCAAGGACGCTCCGCATTTCATCGACTGCGCAGGCATTGAGTCTCCGGGACTCACCTCCTGCCCGGCAATCGGTGAATACATCGGCGGCATGCTGAAGGAAAAGATGGGCCTCACGGAAAAGGAAAACTGGATCTCCAAGCGCAAGGGCATTCTGAATCCGTCCGAACTCTCTCTCGAAGAGCGCAACGAACTGATTAAGAAGAACCCGGCATACGGACAGATCATCTGCCGCTGCGAATCCATTTCCGAAGGTGAAATCATTGACGCGATCCACCGGCCGCTCGGTGCCCGCAGCCTTGACGGTGTCAAGCGCCGCACCCGTGCCGGTATGGGAAGATGCCAGGCCGGCTTCTGCTCACCGCGTGTAATGGAAATCATCAACCGCGAACTCGGACTCCCGCTCGAGGAAATCACCAAGAGCGGCGGCCGCAGTAATATTGTCCTGGAACGCACCAAGGGCGCAAACGGAGGCGAAGCATGATCTCGTACGATATTGTTATCATCGGCGGCGGACCTGCAGGCCTTGCGGCAGCGGTCTCCGCACGTAAAGCTGGAATCGAAAAGATTCTCATTCTTGAACGTGACAAGGAACTCGGCGGAATTCTGAACCAGTGCATCCACAACGGATTCGGTCTTCATACCTTCAAGGAAGAGCTGACCGGTCCGGAGTATGCATACCGCTTTATCGAACAGGTGCTCGAAGAAAAGATCGAGTACAAGCTCAACACCATGGTCATGGATATCTCCCCGGAGCGCGTCGTTACCGCGATGAGCCGGGAAGACGGCATGTATCAGATTCAGGCAGGCGCTGTCATTCTGGCAATGGGCTGCCGTGAACGTCCGAGAGGTGCCCTGAACATTCCGGGCTACCGTCCGGCGGGTATCTTCTCCGCAGGTACGGCACAGCGTCTGGTGAACATGGAAGGCTATATGCCGGGCCGTGAAGTTGTCATTCTCGGATCCGGTGATATCGGTCTGATCATGGCAAGACGTATGACGCTCGAAGGCGCAAAGGTCAAGGTAGTCGCAGAGCTTCTGCCTTACTCCGGCGGTCTGAAGCGTAACATCGTCCAGTGTCTCAATGACTTCAACATCCCGCTGAAGCTTTCCCATACCGTCGTGGATATTGAAGGCAAGGAACATGTCACCGCAGTTACGATTGCGGCAGTTGATTCTCACAACAAGCCGATTCCGGGAACGGAAGAGCGCTATACCTGTGACACCCTGCTTCTCTCCTGCGGTCTGATTCCGGAGAACGAACTCTCCAACAAGG
>CAMOOA010000014.1 GCA_946621045.1 uncultured Erysipelotrichaceae bacterium | reverse complement strand
TAACTTTTACCGTGCAGACTGCGGACTTGTTTCCCTCTGTTGTCTTTACGGTGATTGTGGCGGTTCCGCCTGCTCTGGCAGTCACTTTGCCGTTACTGTCAACCGACGCAACAGACGCATTACTGCTCGACCAGGTGACTGTTTTATCAGACACACCCGCCGGACTCACTGTCGCCTTCAGTGTTTCACTTTTTCCCTTTGTCAGCGTCAGGCTGGTTTTGTTCAGCGTGACTCCGGTGACCGAAACAGGAACTGTCACCCTGCAGGAAGCGGTTTTCCCGCTGCTTACATGCGTTACGGTGATCGTTGCAGTTCCCCCGCTCTTTGCGGTGACAGTTCCGTCGGAACCAACCGCCGCAACCGCGGTATTACTGCTGGACCATTCTACATTTCTGTCAGAAGTATCCGAAGGTGTCAGAACCGTATTCAGTTTCTTTGTTTCTCCGGGTTTTAAAGTGAGTGAAGTGTCGCTGAGCGAGATGCCCGTAAAGGAATCCAGGACAATCTGCGCTTCCGCAAGTTCCCGTTCGGCGGTTGTCTTGGCGTTCATGACACGGTTGTAGTAATTCATGAACAGCGCGCGGTATTCATCGACAGTGTAAGAACGCTTGTCCGAAAGGGCGCTATATAACATGTCGTTATCAAACTCTTGTGTATATGTTGCCATGTGCCATGTTCTTGTGCCGTAGCTGATATCACCATAGCCAATTGCGAATCCTGTATTGCGATAGAAATCATCAACAATGTTTGAATAGTGGCCTGTCTCATGCCCGTTGTCTTCTTCAAAATTCTTTTTTTCGGCAGCATACCAGTCGGAGTAAGCGGACATCTGTGACTTCAGAACGCCAGAATTGCCGTATGCTGCTGTGCTTGTTTCAGATGGAAGCTTATACCCCCATGCGATATTTTCGCCGGCGTACCATTTGCTATTGAATTTTGAAATTCCACCATCTTCAACACTCCAGTGCTCAGTGGTGCTTCTCTGATGTGCAGCATTCGCCTGCGCAAGTGCCATAAGGCTGTTGTTAATTCTCAAATCCTGAAGTCCCGGGAAATTGTCATCGGTTGTGCGGAGCTTATTTCCGATTTCAATCATATCAATGGAAACCTTCATAAGCTCAAGATCAGACGGATCTTCCTTGTTGCCAAGGACAATGCGCCGGCCTTCTTCAATCTTATCGGACTGCATGAGGTCAAGCATGGCCATTGCTTCCGTGGCGCTCTGGTCTTCAAAGAACCCGTACGAACCTTTATCGATCTGCGCCTGCGCATCGGAAACAGCCTTCTGTGCAGCTGTTACACGCGCCTTTGCCTCTTCATAGGTAATATCTGATGTGCCAAGCAGAATTGCCTCTTCATCAAGATCACTGATTTCATACGGTTCATCCGGTAACAGTGCCTCCAGTTCGGATCTGTCTGACTCCTCAAAACCGATGACCGGTCCCGGGTGAGAATACTCCGGAACTTCCGTAAACTCTTCTTCGGATTCCTCCTGAAGTTCCCCTTCCGGTTCTGCATGTTCCGGTTCTTCTGTTTCAGGTGCTTCCATCTCACCGGTTTCTTCCGGTTCGCCGGGAAGTTCTTCTTCCATGGCCGGACTCTCCGGTTCGTATTCTTCGGTCTGCCCTTCTTCTGTGACAGCGGAAAGCTCTTCGCCCAGACTGTCTTCGGATTCTGCCGGTACGTCAGAGTGTTCTTCCTGTGTGTCCTGAGTGACAGATTCTTCTGTCGATGCTGATTCTTCCTGCGGGATCTCCGCAGATTCTGTTTCCGTCTCCTCAGTGACGGTTTCCAAAGGCTCTTCCGTACCCGGTATTTCTTCCGCATACGATGTCAGAAACGCACTGTTGAAACAGAGCAGAATACTGAGAATCAGCGCTGTTGCACGCTTTGTCATGATGTTCTCCTTATTCCTTTTATTTCCCCTCAACCCTAGCACACGTGTACCCTAATTTCAATTATTCATACAGTCCTTTTTCCATAGAAAAAGATCCGGGCTCGGACTTCCTCCGTTTCCCGGATCTGCACTGATTATCTCGGCTCTGATGCGAAAGAATAGATTTCATGGATCTCCCGGTCATAGCCTTCATAGAACCCTTTTACCATACCGAGCACGATCTGCGATCCGCGGTTATAGCTTACCAGCATCTCATCTGTCTTCGAGTCAAATGTCAGTCCCTCGATCTCTCCCATCAGCGCAACATCATCCAGCGTGCGCTCAAGGGTTACCGTCAGAACGGAAATCCCCGGTGTATATGTGCAGCGGTATATATGATCCGGTTCCCCGAGATCTGCCGTGCCGTCATCTGCGCTGATGTAAATCGATCCGTCATGTACCGCAATTCCCTGGATCCACTGGGGCGGACACTGCAGATGCAGCTTTTCCATATATGCGCCGGTTTCCATGTCATACCGGTACAGATATCTTCCGCTTTCCCCGTCTGCCCAGGAACACATCCAGATACTCCGGTTTGCCGGATCTGCGGCAATGCCGGAAACCTCATTCTGCCCGCTTGTTTCATCAAAGAGAAATGTGCGTTTCAGCTTCAGTGTTTCCGCATCATATACCGCAATCTGAATACTGTCGGCAGCTCCGTCATTGAAGTTCTCCGCTCCGGCATAGATCTCTCCGTTATATACATCGATATCCCCGAGATGGTTGACCTTTGTTTCAAAATCCGCAAACGGTTCCTCATTTGCGGCGACCAGCTTCCAGTTCCGGTCATACTTTTCCAGCAGCGTGCTGCCGCTGACATAGTAATACTCGCCATCGCAGGCAATGCCCTGCCTTCCGTTCACCTCATGCACGCCGCTCAGGCGGTACTGAAAGGCGGGCGTGATCGAAGAATTTGTTTCCTCCGGACGGCCCGAGACGGTTAACGGCGCCGGCACGGTTTCTGCGGGTTTCGCCGTTTCTGCAGGCTGTGCCGGTGCTGATGTGCACCCGGCAAGTGAAGCCAGAATTGCCAGCATTGCGCCGGATCTCAGAATCTGTTTTTTCTTCATTGAAGCTATACTCCCATTCCCATGCCGATCAGCCTTACCAGAAGCGCTGCGATCCATGCCACCGCACACTGAAACAGTACGACGGCGGCTGCCCACCGTCCGCCAAGCTCCCGCCGGATCGAGGCGATTGCGGCGATACACGGGGTATAAAGCAGACTGAATACCAGAAGACCTGCGGCCATCAGCGGTGTCAGCACCGCGGTTACACCGCCCTCTGCGCCGAAGAGCACCTGCATGACGGAGACAACGCTTTCCTTTGCCATAAAGCCGGAGACCAGGGAAGTCACAATGCGCCAGTCTCCGAGGCCGAGCGGTCTGAACAGCGGCACAAAGAAGCCGGAGATCACCGCAAGGATGCTTGTCTTTGAATCCGACACAAGGTTGAAATGAAGATCAAAGCTCTTGAGGAACCAGACCACGATCGTTGCGATCAGAATAACAGAGAATGCCCTCTGCAGGAAATCCTTTGCCTTTTCCCAGAGAAGCTGAATCACGCTGCGCGGACTCGGCATCCGGTAGTTGGGCAGTTCCATGACAAACGGAACGGCTTCTCCCCTGAACAGCGTCTTCTTGAACAGGAATGCGGTCAGCACACCGAACAGAATGCCAAGCACATACAGTCCGATCATGACCAGTCCGCCGTGTTTCGGGAAGAAGGCATTCACAAAGAATGCATAGATCGGAAGCTTTGCCGTGCAGCTCATGAACGGCGTCAGAAGAATCGTCATTTTGCGGTCGCGCTCACTCGGAAGTGTCCGGGTGGACATGACTGCCGGCACCGTGCATCCGAATCCGATCAGCATCGGTACGATACTGCGTCCGGAAAGACCGATCTTCCGGAGGATCTTGTCCATCACAAAGGCAACTCTTGCGATATAGCCGCTGTCTTCCAGCATGGACAGGAAAAAGAACATGACGACAATGATCGGAAGGAAACTCAGTACGCTTCCGACACCCTCAAAGATGCCGCCGATCACAAGGCTCTGCAGCACCGGATTTACATTTCCGGCAATCATGGCAGCTTCCGTCCAGGCGGCAAGCTGGCCGACAATGACTTCCAGCACCCCCTGAAGATAGGCTCCGATGACATTGAAGGTCAGCCAGAAGACCAGCCCCATGATAATGATAAATACCGGGATCGCGGTATATCTACCGGTCAGGATCCGGTCGATCTTCTGACTGCGCACATGTTCTGCGCTCTCTTCCGGCTTGATGACGCAGGCATCGCATACCCTGTGGATAAATGCAAAGCGCATGTCCGCCATTGCGGCGCTGCGGTCAAGTCCGCGTTCCTTTTCCATCTGCCGGACAATATGGTCCAGGCCTTCGATTTCATTCGGTTCAAGACCGAGCTGTGTCTGAATGCGCACATCGCCTTCGATCAGCTTGTCTGCGGCGAAGCGGACCGGAAGGTCTGCCTTTGCGGCATTGTCTTCGATCAGATGGATCACCGCATGGAGGCAGCGGTGCACCGCTCCCCCGTGATCGTTCTTGTCGCAGAAATCCTGGCGCAGAGGTTTCTCCTGATACTTCGCCACATGAACCGCATGGCGGATCAGCTCATCCACGCCCTGGTTTTTCGCGGCGGAGATCGGAATGACCGGCACTCCCAGCATGACCTCCATCGCATTGATATCGACCGATCCGCCGTTGGCGTTGATCTCATCCATCATGTTCAGCGCCACGACCATCGGCACATTCATTTCCAGCAGCTGCATCGTCAGATACAGGTTGCGCTCGATATTCGTCGTATCGACGATATTGATGATTCCGTTCGGCTTGTTCTTCAGCACGAAGTCGCGGGATACCAGTTCCTCGCTGGAATACGGCGACATCGAATAGATGCCCGGAAGGTCCGTGATCTGCGTATTCGGATAGCCGCGGATCACGCCGTCCTTGCGGTCAACGGTAACGCCCGGAAAATTCCCCACATGCTGGTTCGAGCCGGTAAGCTGATTGAACAGCGTCGTCTTTCCGCTGTTCTGATTGCCGACAAGCGCAAAGGTGATCGTACTTCCTTCCGGAAGCGGATGTTCCTCCTTCCGGTTGTGATACTTTCCCTCTTCGCCGAGACCGGGATGTTCGGACTTTTTCCGGATCTGCCTTTCCGCAGATGCCTCTTCTTCCGCTGTCACCGGTTCAATTAAAATCTGTTCGGCATCCGCAAGCCGCAGTGTCAGTTCATAGCCGTGAATACGCAGTTCCATCGGGTCGCCGAGCGGCGCAAATTTTGTGACCGTGACATGTTCCCCGGGAATGACTCCCATATCAAGAAAATGCTGGCGGAGTGCTCCTTCGCCGCCGACTTCCAGGATTACTGCATGTTCTCCTGCTTTTAATTCCCTTAAATTCATTCTGCCTGTTCTTTCTTCCAATAATCCTTTTCATTATATTTAGAGACCGCCGGTTAGTTTCTGATAACCGTTCCGCCGCAGACAAAAAACCGGCAGGTACTGTACCTGACGGTAAGTGTCATATTTCCGTGACCGTTATCACGCGCCACGGTTTCCCCGGCTGTCCCGGATTACGCGGTGCAGCAGCCAAAGCGCAAACACTGCCGCAAGGCCCTCTCCGGCCGGAAGCGCCGCCGCAAGACCGGTTTCTCCGAACAGACGGTCCAGCAGAAACATCAGCGGGATATAGCATACCAGCTCCCGCACAACGGCATGAAGCAGGGTTTCCTTTCCCTTGCCCATTGCCTGCATGCAGTAGGAGGTGTGATAGTTCATCAGCTGCACGGGAGAGGCAAGACAGCGGATCCTGAGAAACAGGGCTGCATAGCCGACCGTCATCAGTGCAGTCTCCGCATCCCCTGCCCTGGTGCTCAGAAATACCGAAGCCACCGGACGGGCAAAGCACTGGAAGAAGAGAATACTCAGAAAGGAAACAACAAGTCCGGCAAACCGGGCGGTATTGATCGTCTCCTTCATCCGTTCATGATTTCCCGAGGAATAATTGAACGCAACGATCGGCAGCATTCCCTGGCAGATGCCGATATTGACCGCGTTGGGAATCCGCTCCACCTTCATGACGATGCCCATCGCCGCAAGCACAAGATCACTGTGTCCCGCCGCAAGAATATTGACGCAGATATTGGCCAGATCAAAGAGTCCCGGCAGGACTGCGGAAGGAATGCCGACGGAAAAGACAGCTTTGCGGTTCTCCGGTTCGCATGCCGCTGCGTCCGTTACGGAAAGCGTCAGCGGAGAGCTCTTTGAAGCGCGCTGATACTGAACAAGAAGATACAGACACGCAATGAGATTGGAGATCGTTGTCGCAACAGCGGCGCCGGTTACCTCCTGCCCTTTCGGCAGAAGCACGAACATGAACAGCGGGTCGAGCAGGACATTCAGAATGCCGCCCATACTGAGACCCATGCTGGCCTGGGAGGAATATCCGACATTTCGCAGAAGATGCGCCAGCGCCATCGAAAGCACACTCGGAAGACATCCGAAAACCACCACGATCGACGCATAACTTCGCGCATAGCCGATCGTCGCATCACTGGCGCCGAGAAAGCGCAGAACCGGATTCATGAAGAGGCCGATCAGAAGCGAATACCCAAGCGATACCGCAACGGCGCCGTACACGCTGTACGCACTGATCCGCCTTGCCTCATCCGGCTTTTTTGCGCCCATCTTGCGGGCCACCAGCGATCCGCCGCCGATGCCGAACAGATTGGACAGCGCCACATTCATCATGAACAGCGTCAGGGTGATGGATGTCGCGGCCATCATATAGGCATTGCCGGTGCGGCCGATAAAGAAGGCATCCACAACGTTGTAGATCAGATTAATGATCTGGCTGATGATGGTCGGAACGGCCATCGCTAACAGCGCTTCCTTTACCGGAACTTCCGCAAACAGCTGTCTTCGGTCTGGTTTTGTCTTTGCGGTGCTCATCGGGTTCCCCCGTGTTCATTCATCCATTCCCGGATTTCAATCATCCGCTCACTCTGTCTGACACCGAACGGACAGCGGCTGTCGCAGTGTCCGCACTGAATACAGTCGGATGCGTTTTTTCCGAGTGTATGATAATGGCTCACGGCCAGTTCATCGCCGGCTTTTGCCAGATCATAGTATTTGTTCACAAGACCCACATCGATTCCCATCGGACAGGGCTTGCAGTGATTGCAGTAAACACAGCGGCCCTGCAGTCCGGAGTGCTTTGCGGTACCGATAACGGAATAGTCGAGTTCTTCTTCGGTTTTGTCATAGTATTCCAGAAGCGCCTTTACTTCTTCACTGCTGGATGCGCCGGGCAGTACCGTCAGCACACCCGGTTTATCAAGCGCATAATGGATGCACTGATACGGCGTCAGTGCAATGCCGAACGGCGAACGGGACGCATCGAGCAGCTGTCCGCCGGAAAACGGCTTCATGACTGAAATGCCGATGCCGTTCTTCTCACACAGACGGTAAATCTCATTGCGCTCTTCTAATTCGCCATGGGCATATTCGCCTTCCCCGCAGTCATAGCCGGGATTGATGGAAAACATCAGAAGATCGGCTTCCGCCTCTTCCAGGATCTTCCGGATCACATGCGGGGTATGCGAGGACAGCCCGATATGACGGACCCTGCCCTGCCGTTTCAGTTCGAGAATATAGTCATAAATGCCGTTATTCTTAAAGGACTCCCAGTCGCTCAGTTCATCCTGGCAGTGAATGAATCCATAGTCGATATAATCCGTCCGCAGTTCCTCCAGCATCTTCGCCACTGACTTCTTTACCGTCTCAAGGTCCATCGACCATCCGTAGTCCCCTGCGGTATAGTCAGCGCCGAAATGAATCTGATAAAAGATATGTTCACGGACATCATGAAGTGCTTCTCCGTAGATCGGAAAGCTGTCGCCGTGTCCCGCCGCAAGATCAAAGAAGTTGATGCCGCCCTCATATGCGGTGCGCAGTGCCTTTACGGCCTCTTCCTTCCCTGCTTCATATAAATATGCCGACCCGAGTCCGATTTCCGATATCCGGTCTCCGGTTCTTCGATTCACTCTGTATTTCATTCATGTCATCTCCTGCGCATCCATTATAGCGGGAGTTAAGCAAAGAAACCGTTCATTTTGTGCAGGATCTGCGCAAAACGATACAATGAATCCGGAGACTGTTATGGATTATTACTGCACGATATCATCACCCCTCGGAGACATTCTGCTCGCCTCGGACGGAACCGCGCTGACCGGACTCTGGTTTACGGATTCCGTGACTTGCCCAAAGAACGCGGGTTCCGGCATTCAGGAAACAGAACTGCCGGTATTTGAACAGACAGAAGAATGGCTGCGCATCTATTTCTCCGGCCGGAAGCCGGACTTCCGCCCGCCGCTTTTCCTGCAGGGCACTCCGTTCCGAACGGCCGTCTGGCAGATTCTGGAAACCGTTCCCTACGGGACGACCATGAGCTACGGGGAGCTTGCATGCAAAACGGCAGAACGTCTTGGGGTTTCCCGCATGTCTGCCCAGGCGGTCGGAAATGCCGTAAAGCATAATCCGATTTCCCTGATCATCCCCTGTCACCGCATCATCGGCGCGGACGGTTCCCTGACCGGCTATGCCGGAGGAATCGAACGGAAACGCTTCCTGCTGGAACTTGAACATGCATTATAAAAGGCAGTGCTGCCCGGATCCTCTTCCGTGCGGACACTGCCTCATTTATTTCTGTGCTGAGCGATCTCAGAGATTTGCGGCGCCGATCATGCCTGCCTCATCGCCGAGTTCGGCAACGCCGATTTCCGGAATCATGCCGTACTTTCCGCCGAAGCAGTCATCTTCCATCATCTTGCGGATTTCCGGAATCAGCGCATCCGCATAGGCGGACATTGCGCCTCCCAGCAGAACCAGCTGCGGACGGAACAGATTGACGATGTTTACGATGCCGGTTCCCAGCATTTCGGTATACTGTTCCACAACTTCCGTGATATCGATGTCCTTCAGATTCCCGAAGATTTCCGCAAGCGTCATCTCCTTGTTTTTACGCTGTGCCGCAGCGGTCAGGAGTGCAGGTACGGAGGAGTATGCCTCAAGGCATCCCTTTCTTCCGCAGGTGCACTGCCGTCCGTTGGCGCGGACGACCATATGGCCGACTTCACTGCCGCCCATGATGCCGCCGTCAAACACCTCGCCGTTGAGGATGATGCCGCCGCCGACGCCGTTTCCAAGCGTTAACAGCACGACATCACTGAAATCCTTGCCTGCACCGGCAACCTCCTCGCCAAGTGCCGCACAGTCTGCGTCATTGGCGATACGGACCGGACACGGAATCGTCTTTCCCATTTCATCCCGCAGATTGACATCTTCCCAGCGGATGTTGTTGGAGTAAATGACTCTTCCCGTACGGCGGTCCACCGTTCCCGGAACACCGACGCCGACGCCGACGCACTGGTCAAGCGGAATGTTGTTTTCATGAAGCAGTGCCAGAGTCTCATCCGCGGTTTCCTGGATGATTTCCTTTGGTGTTTTCTTTGTGTCGGTCGCAAATACCTTCTTCGCAAAGATGTGGTTGTTTTCATCCACCAGACCGATCTGGATCTTTGCCGAACCGATCACCACACCGGCACGGACCGGATTTGCTTTTTCACGGATCGTGGTAAGCAGGGCATCGCACCAGCCTTCAATCGTGAAGTCGCCGCTCTCTGCCGGCAGGAAGAGGCTGTCGCCCTTCTTAAATGCTGTTTTCACGCCCTTGTTGGAAATGGTTCCTTCACCGTCAAGGATCAGGATGGAAAGGAAGGATTCCTTTCCGACATTGCCCTGAGTCCTATACAGCATCCGGCCGTCCATGTCCAGCTTGTCCACGGTGAAGTAATCACAGTCTGCGATGTGCGGATAGCTTGCGCCGCTCTCCACGATCGGCACGCGGTTGGTCACCGCAAGCGCCTTCGCAATATGCAGGTCACGCTGCTTGCCGTCTTTTCCGACACGGCCGTAGTCATAGACACGATAGGTGACGTTGGAGTTCTGCTGGATCTCCGCAATCAGGATGCCTTTTCCGATCGCATGAAGGGTTCCCGATTCGATAAACAGCGTATCGCCCTTATGAACCTCGACCGCATTGAGCACTTCCAGAAGCGTATTGGATTTGATGCGCTCTGCGAACTCCTCTTTGGAGATTTCCTTTTTGAATCCGTAGTACAGGAAGGCGCCGGGTTCGGCGTCCAGCACATACCACATCTCGGTCTTGCCGTACTGTCCTTCATTCTGAAGCGCAAAGCCGTTGGACGGATGGACCTGAATGCTGAGGTTGTCCCGTGCATCAATGAACTTGGTGAGGATCGGGAACTCCCGGAAGCGGCGGCAGTTGGTGCCGAGCACTTCCATCCCGTTTTCATCCAGGTATTCCTTCAGCGACTTTCCCTTGTATTCCCCTTCCGCAATCACGCTGGGGCCGTCGGGATGGCAGGAAAGCTCCCAGGCTTCCGCCAGGATATCCCCGTCATAGCTGATGTTGAATTCATTCTTCAGTCTCTGTCCGCCCCAGAGATAGTCCTTGCAGGCGGGAATCAGCTTCAGAACTGTCATATTATCTGTATCCTCCGTAATTATTCCGTTAAAACACTATTACCATTATAGACCGAAAACACCGGTTCCTCCCACGTTTCCTTGTGCTTCCGCACGCATGCGAAAAACCGTACGGCTTCTTCCGCTTCAGACCGGTTATTCTTCATCCGGCTGCTGGCCGTCATGCGCCTTCCAGAGGCATTCCGTCAGCTCCATGTCCGTGAATACCGCCCGAAAGGAGGATTCCTCCGGACTGCACGCATAGATGCCGAACCGGATCGCGTTCCCTCCTTCAAACAGATGACAGATCCGCATCTGTTTAAATTCCCTGCCGTCGGAAGAATACTCCACGCAGTAGTCATCTTCCCTCCGGCTGAGCCGGAACCATGCATGCTTTACGGAGGCATCGATATCAACGGACGCCCAGTCGGAGTAGCCGCGGTTGGTCACCACACTGCCGAGACGCTGAATGATGCCGTCTTCGTACTCGATCGAAGCCTTGAGCCAGTTGTCACTGTCAAGATAAAGAACGATGCCGCTCTGATCAAAGCGCACGCGGGAATCAAATTCCGTCTTCACGGTAAACGAGAAATACTTCTCTTCCGTTTCCATCTGCAGGCAGGGCGCGCTGTCGTTGCGGAAATGATAGTATGTGCGCTGCCAGAGATCGGTATGCGGTTCGGTCTCCATCAGCACACGGTCTTCGCTGATTTCCGAAACCTTCGGTTCACGGGTCCATTTCATTGTCCTCGGATCAATTTTCATCACTGCTGTTCCTTCCTTTCTGCTGTGAATCACCGATTGTTATTATTCCGCACGTTCCGCGGTGCCGGCGGCGTCCGCAAGCACCTGTTTTACCGCATCGAACGCGGACCGTCCGTTTTCCGGCATCCGGTCGGTGCTCACCCGGATATATGTACCGCTGTCATAATACTTCACAACCCGGTAAACTCCGTCCGCGGATTCTGTTCCGTTTTCGTTCCACGAAGCCATGTCATACGTTTTCACCGCCTCCATGACTTTCGGATAGATGTCTTTGGACACTGTATACTGTTTCACCGTTTCCCGGTCCGTTCCGCCGTTTTCATACTGTTCCAGCAGAAGATGATCGTCGTCCGCTGTGTAAAGCACGAGTTCGTAATACGGCTGTTCGTCTGCGGTTCCTGCCATGCGTTCATAATAATCCGCCAGCATCACCTTCTTCTCTTCCGGCATCTGCACATTCCCTTCTGTTCTCTCAGTCTGTGTTCTGCATCCGGCAGGCAGTAACGTGCCGAGCAGAATGAAGATAATGGTTCTGAATTTCATTTTCATTTCGTTATTCATGCAGTTCCAGCGGCAGACCGTCCGGATCGAAGAAGAAGGTCATCTTCCGTCCGGTAAACGTATCCGTGCGGACCGGTTCGCATTCGATGCCGAGCGCATTTAATTCACTTACTGTCTGTTCGATATCCATGACATGAAATGCCAGATGGCGCAGACCGCAGGCTTCCGGATAAGACGGACGTTTCGGCTGGTTCTGCGGCGCAAACACTTCCAGTTCGGTAGAGTCGTTGATTCGAAGATCCAGTTTCCAGTCCTGTTTCTCCGGACGCCGGTTTTCCCGGATGATCTGAAAACCAAGTTTATTTACATAAAAATCCTTTGATGCTTCATAGTCCGAGACAATGATCGCAATATGATGAATCGATGATAATTCCATAGCTGAACTCCTTTGACGATTAATTCCTGTTTTTCCTTACACGCCCTGCCTGCCCGGTTTTGCCGCTGACCGGACGGAAATGATCTGATTTCCGGGAGACAGTACAATCTCATGATCCGCGGTCCTGCTGTGATTAAGCACTAGCTGAATATTTCTGCGGTCTGAACCGTATACGGTGCGGACCGCTTCTTCTTCTGATCTTCCGGTCCGTATTTTCCGCTCAATAATACGATTTAATAATACTTCCTCATCCATGCGCAGAAACAGGGACGCATCGCAGTATTCAGAAAGACGGTCCCACGGTTCTTCCTCATATAACAGATAGTTTCCTTCCAGCAGGATAATGCTTCCCGTCACCGGGATGGCATTTTCGATCGGATCATGGATCTGCCGGCTGTAATACGGCCATGCGATATCGTTATGCTTAAGGGCCTCAAGGGCAGCCTGCAGCTTCGGCACATCGAATGTCAAAGGGTGTCCCTTGATCTGCGCAAGCGGCACTTCCTTTCCTTCCAGAACCGCGGTATGCGCATCTAGAACCTTCTGCGGACAGTGAAAGCCGTCCATGCCGAGCGCCTGTACTCCCGCAATCCCATGGTTCTGCGCAAGCTGTGCGAGAAATGCCGCAAGCGTTGATTTTCCGCATCCTGCGGGAGCCGCAATGAAAACAATGATCCGCCTTCCTTTTTCCTTCTGCAGTGCAGACCATTCTTCCAGCAACGGTAGATAAACCTTCCGGATATCTTCTTCCGGATAGTATGCCGTAACGGCAACGCCGTTGATCTCAAGCTGATACGCTGTCATATGCATCCTTTTTTTCAGAGAAGGACCGGTTCAATGCGGTCCGGGAATGCCAGCCGCAGGATCTCATATCCGATGCCGGCAGTTCCGTAGAACAGCGACGGGGAGTATACATCGCTCAGGGTGCGGTTGACGCAGTGGTAATGCCCGTCCCGCTCTGCCCGCTCGATCACCATCACCATTCGGGTCATTGCCTCTTCCTGCAGTTCCGGACGGTTCAGGATCCGTCCTGCCTCAAGCAGGAATTCAACGGATGCGCTGTTTCCGCAGCACAGATGATCCTTGTACTGAAGCGGTTGTTTCCGCACGCTTTCCGCCGCATGTTCAATGATCCAGTCCGCATGTTCATAATCGGTATGCAGGGAATTCAGACCAATTCCGGGAGCCCCGTTACAGTAGCCGGTCAGATAGGATGTGCTGTGTTCCGCTTTTCTGCGGTCCGGCCATGCGCCGAGCTTATCGGAATAGATCCGGCGCTCAAAGCGGAATCCGTCCATCGCCGCCCTGCAGAAATCATCGCGGTTCAGCCGCTTCCCCGCCCGATACAGCGCCGCAGCGGCACCGGACTGTCCATGCCCTGCCCCGGATACCGGCCATGCGGCATGTGAAGTTTTCCATAACCGCAGATCATTCAATGAAAGACCCGGCGAGGCAATGATCCGCTCCGCGGTCTGTTCGCAGAGTTCCGGGATTCCCGGCTGTTCAAACAGTTCATCATACGCGCACAGTACCGTAAGCAGACCGGCAAGCCCGCCGTAGACATCGAGTCCTTCCTGGCTGAGATCTGTTTTCTGAAGAACCGCTGTCATCTGTTCGATCAGCGGATGTATTTCCTCCATGCCGGTCATTCTTCCGATCATCGTGCAGGCCTGCAGTTTTCCCGCAAGCCCGAAGGAAAGCGACGGGCTTTCCACATTCGGATAGATGATTTCTGCCCGGGAGAGTTCTTCCATACGGTCCTTCTGCCGGTTCAGAAGATGCCCAAGCAGTACTGCACTCTGCGCTCTGACCGCAGAATCCTGACTGACCGCATGCACGGCGGCGAAAAATACCGCAAGCCCGGCAGTTCCGGTCATCAGTCCTTCATCCAGCAGATTCATGCCGGAACGGAAGAAATAATCCGGTCCGAACCAGCAGAGTCCGCCGGACGGCGTGCGCAGAGCATCCTTCGCAATATCCCTAAAGATGGCTTCCGCACGGGATAAAAGATCCGTATCGGAAAGCTTCTTCTTTTCACTGACCCGCTCCGTGATTTCCGCAGTCTGCGGAATCCGGCGGATCACCCTTGTCATCGCCTTCTGAAGCAGCGCTTCCTCAAATGCAAGATCCGCTTCATTCATCCGGTCAATCCGCTCCAAACTGTAATCCAGACAGGTCTGCGGAAAGTAGTTTTCAAATACGACATGCCCGTCCGCGTAAAGATCGCGGGAATCCGCACGCATGTAAAAATACGGAATGTCCCCCTCCAGCAAGGCATTGCACTCGGACTGAATCACCCGTTCTCCGTCGAGTGCCCCGCTTCTTAACATTGCGCGGCCAAGTTCCTTCCGCAGTGCGTTTCCCCGTTCCGGATCCTTCAGCCACGCCGGACTGCCCAGTTTTTCCAGCAGGATGGTATAGGCATCGGTTCCGCGCAGAATATGCCGCACCGCGGCCGGCCCGGCAGAACGAAGAGCACGTTTCAGCTCTTCCTTCTGTTCCATACAGCGACGGTAACACGAGCGGAATCCGGCAAGAAATGCGTCCGGATAATCCAGTACGGTCCTGCGGATCCCATCGACCACCGGGGCTCCCGGGTTATCCGCATCCGCCGCAAAGAGAATACTCGACTCGGTATCGCCGTGCCTTGAAGGCATCAGAGAACTGTACAGCAGCGATTCTGCGAGTTCCCTCCGGTATCCTTCATTCCGGATTCCCCTTCCGGGCGTCATCATCAGTTCATAATCGATGATCACCGGACAAGTTCCTTCTGACAGCACATTGGTATGATGCAGGTCGCTGCTTCCCAGCATCAGCACCGCCGCCGCAAGTCCGCCGAGATTATGAAAATACTTCCGGGCGGATTCTTCGGTATCCGCCGGATGGTTTTCAATGAATTCCGCAAAGCCGTGGTCTTCAAACGCACAGACCCGCGGGGCACGCATGATATCCGCAAAAAAACGGCCGATCAGTTTCCCGGAAAACACATCGATTCCGACATCATGCGGCTTGTATACGATTTTCCCGGCATCCGTTGTGATAACAGCAGTCGCCCGCCCGCGGTTATGGACATCTCCGCTGTCGGGAGTGATCGCGGTCACTTCACGGAATGCATTTCCTTCCATGAGGTTTGTGCAGATTTCTTCATAGGCGGCATCCATCCGCGCAACCAGTTCTGCGACGGACGCATCATAGCGCGCACAGGCATTCCGGATCACCGTAATCAGCTGCGGAAGCCGTTCCTTCAGAAATGCGCCGTCATCTTCCGCAACTCTTTGCGCAAAGGCTTCCCGGTATGAGGAAAGCCGCACATCCGTCTCATCGGACAGATACAGATCCAGCCGGTCTTCATCGGAGAGATATTCATAAAACAGATGCGACAGTGCAGGTTCCGCTATATGGAGCACCCGGCTGATCCGTCCTTCCGCAATCATTTCCGCCGCATGGCTTCCGATCTGAAACTTCGCGGAATGAAAGGAACCATTCCCCTCATTCAGCGCATGGATCAGACTGTCAATTATGTTCCGGTACATCCGTTCATCGGTTTCCATCATCCGCGGCTCTCCTGTTCAGATATATTGTATTGCATTCCCGGCAGAACAAAGAAAGGATCCGCATGATGCAGATCCTGTCAGTAATGATTCGGAATTGTCCGGCTTCGGCAGACTCAGCAGATTTCTTCGCCGTCGCAGATATAGCCCGGGGAGGAGATCCAGTTGCCCTTGTACGGATTTTCGGAGGTCGGATTCTCACCGCCTGCGGCAGTTCCTCCGTTTACCGATCTGAGTCCGTCGTCAAACAGTTCGCTCTTATGAGACTCAAAATAGGATTTCCGTTCCTCTCTGCTTAAACCTTTAAGTGTGTCAAGAATTGTCTTGTTCATTTCACTCTCTCCTTTTCTGCTCATCGTCAGGGATGATCTCTGACTTCATTATATACGATGCATTTCCGCAAATGACACTGCCTGCCGGCAGGTATTTGTTCTGAGAAACGGTCCGTTTCCTCCGAAACAGGATCAGTACTTTGTGATCAACCCGTTGCTTTTGACCATGAAATAGCAGCCGCATCCCCGACATCTGTATTTTGTGGCAGAATCCGTAAACATGGATGCCCAGAACTGCCGGGAGATTCTGTCCTTGTCCGCGTTTTTACATTCAGGGCAGCGAATCTCAATGCCGAAACTATCATACCCTCCGCTCACGTTTTCCAGGTAACCGTCCGGCAGCGACTGTTCAAATTGTTCCGGATCGATTCCGTTATCCGCAAGCAGTTTGCACGCCTCCATGTCGGATTGCGCTTCTTCCAGTTTTTTCTTCAGTTCTTCAGGCAGCGTCATCATAGTGTTTCTCTGTCTCCTTTTCTCTTTTTCCCCTGTGAGAGTATCCGGGGATCTGTACTTAAACTATATACCCGCATTCGCAGAAGCACGGCACAGGAATCACAGAAAAGGCGGCAGATGGTCAGTCTGCCGCCAGGGAACAGTAATCTGCGCAGTTAAGGAGGGAACTCGATATACCGCAGACATATACACATTAATGTTTTTTCTCAGCCGTTCAGGACAGGCTGAAGAAGGAGCGGAGTCCGCGCGCACGCGGTTCCTTTCGGGATTCCTGATGCGGTCTGTCGCTGTTCATCAGTTCTCTCCAGTCCTTGCTGAAGATGTAATACCCGATCATGCACAGCATGCCGAAGGCAAACGAGATTGGGAAACTGTAGGGAATATAGTTTCCGCCGATGAACTTCGCGATCAGGAAAGCAGCCGGAACACGCACCGCCCACAGCATCATCAGATTGATGAGCGTTGTGTATTTTACCCGTCCTGTACCGTTGACGATGCAGGAGATGCCGTTGAATACCGCATACATCCACTGGCTTAATAACATGATCACCGCAAAGCGGGACGCCATCGCAAGAACCTGCGGATCCGAGGTAAAGCAGCGCAGGATCGGACGGCGGATCAGAATGAACAGCAGTCCGAAGCCGAGCGTGATAATGCCGTTGGATGCGGGAATGATGTACTGCCCTTCCCGCAGGCGGTCGATCCGGCCCGCACCGTAGTTCTGTCCGGAGAATGTCGTGGCGGCGGAAGAGATTCCGGTGATCGCCA
>CAMOOA010000013.1 GCA_946621045.1 uncultured Erysipelotrichaceae bacterium | reverse complement strand
CATAAGGAAAGTCTGCTTGAAAGTTATCATTATGACGTCCTTACCGGACTTCCCACTATGACCTATTTCTTTGAACTCGCCGGCGCAGGCAGAGACGCGATGCTGGAAGAGGGAAAGGATCCGGTGCTTCTGTTCATTGATTTCAGCGGAATGAAGTACTATAACGAGACCCACGGATTTCAGGAAGGAGACCGCCTGCTGAGGGATGCGGCTGAAGTGCTGGTCCGGCATTTTTCCAGCGAAAACTGCAGCCGGCTCGGGCAGGACCATTTTGCGGCATTTACGGAAGAAGCCGGTCTGGAGGAAAAACTGGATGCGATCATCGCCGAAGCGGAAACGCTGAATAATCAGAAATCCCTGCCGGTGCGGATCGGTATCTGCCGCTACCGGACAGATCCGGTTGACGTAAGCGCAGCCTGCGACCGGGCGAAGATCGCCTGTGATTCAATGCGGGCGGTATATACCTCCGGCTATGCATATTATGACAATACGCTGCGCGATGAAACGGAAACGGAGCGGTATATCATCACCAGCCTGGACAGAGCCCTGGAGAACCGCTGGATCAAAGTGTATTATCAGCCGATTGTACGTGCAGTAAACGGAAAGATATGCGAGGAAGAGGCACTTGCCCGCTGGAAAGATCCAGAACGTGGGCTGCTTTCACCTGCGTTTTTCATACCGATTCTGGAAGAGGCCGGCTTGATCTATCGTGTGGATCTGTATGTTCTGGAAGAAGTGCTGCGGAAGATTCAGTATCTTGAAAAACGCGGGTTCCCGTCGGTGCCGCAGTCCATCAATCTCTCCCGTTCTGACTTTGATTCGTGCGACATCGTCGAAGAAATTCGGAAGCGGGTGGATGATGCGGGTGTCAGCCGCAGTATGATCACAATTGAAATAACGGAAAGCGTTATCGGAAGCGATCCGGAATTTATAAAAACCCAGATCATGAAATTCCGGGAACTTGGATTCCCGGTGTGGATGGATGATTTCGGCAGCGGCTACTCTTCGCTGGAGGTTCTCGGAAAGTTCCCGTTTGATCTGATCAAGCTGGACATGGGCTTTATCCGGCGTGTGCCGGAAGATGATACGAGCCGCGTCATCATTACCCAGCTGGTCCGGATGATCAATGCGCTTGGTATCGATACCGTGTGCGAAGGCGTGGAAACCGCGGAACAGGTGGCTTTTCTGCGGGAAATCGGATGTTCAAAACTGCAGGGATTCTATTATTCCAGACCGATACCTCTGGATGAGATCCTGGAGCGCAGTAAAGATGGGTTCCGGATTGGATTGGAGGATGCGAAAGAATCCGCCTATTTTGACGCGCTTGGGCGATTCAATCTTCATGATCTGACGGTGCTTGGCGAGGCAAATGCAGGCGGATTGAAAAGTATTTCAGATACTGTTCCTATGGCAATCATGGAAGTGAAAGATGGGACGATCTGTTACAGCCGCAGTAATAAAGCATACCGTGATCTGATAATGAAGCACTACGGCTTTGATATAACGGATCAAAAAATGGATGTCTCTCTTTTTCTGAGTACGCAGTTTAACAGACTTGTAGCGCAGATTTCAGAGACGAACGCAAAGAACTTCTTTGATGAAGAGGTTCCGGACGGATATCATATTTACTCGTTTCTGAGGTATATCGGAGAAAACCCTGTTACCGGGAACCGGGCAGTCGCAGAAATCGTGCTGTCCGTTGAAAATACAGCGCAGGGAACAACGTATGCCGAGATTGCCCGGGCACTCGCAGCGGACTATTACAACATTTTCTATGTAAATATCGATAACGAAGATTACATTGAATATTCTTCGCTTGTCGGCAGGGAAGAGATTGTGGAGGAATATCACGGCACGAATTTCTTCACAAGAGCCAGAGAGGATGCTGCACAGCGGATCCACCCGGCAGACCGTGACAGGGTTATCGCTGGTCTCACGAAGGAAACCGTCATGAAGGAGATTGACCAGAACGGCTCTTTCACCAGAACATATCGCCTTCTGGATGCCGCTGAGCCTTTCTACGTGAATATGAAGATTCTTCGCCTGCGGCCGGATGCGAATCATATCATCATCGGTATCTCCAATGTTGACAGCCAGATGAAGCAGCAGGCAGCTTTTGAACGGATCCGTAATGAACAGATTGCCTACTCACGCATCGCGGCACTGTCGGGAAACTATATTGTTCTGTATACGATTGACCCGATTACGGATCGTTATATTGAATATTCCGTGACAAGCGATTTTGAATCGCTCGGAATCAGTAAAGAGGGTGAAAATTTCTTTGCGGATGCGGCGGAAAATGCAAAAACACGCATCTATCCCGAAGATCTGCCGATGCATACGGAGACATTCTCAAAGGAGAATATCCTTGCGGGAATCAGAAAGAACGGGCTTTTCACAATGGACTATCGTCTTCTGATAAAAGGGGTACCGGTGCCGGTGAGTCTGCACGCTGCCATTGTGGAGGAAGACGGTACAAAGCGCATGATTCTCGGAATTGTGCGAAAAGAAATCGCCGAAGTCAGCGAGGATAATCCTGTTTATTATTCCTCGGTGTGACTGCTTTGACGAGAATACGGCCGGCGGTATTTCTGCGGGAATTATCACGAAACACGATATGGTCTCTTTCCGTCCTGCGGGGCGTGAAGAGGCTTTTTCGGCGTGCGCTGACCATGTGTATTTGTATGCGGCGATACCGCCGAAAATGAGTGCAGCGGGTTTCATGGGATACCTGAAAGGGAAGGAAAAGTGCACTGATGCTATCTGACTTACATCTGGAATACAAACAGCGCAGCCGCGACCGGCATTTTCGAGCGCGTGGATATTACTGTGAGACAGCAGGGAATGTGAACGAAGAGACGATCAGGAATTACATCAGGAAACATACCGACAGCGGCAGACTGAGCGGAGAGTAAGGAGCCTCTTAAGAGGCGGCGGGTAACAGGTGGAATCGGGACACGCCTTCGGGCTGGCGATGGTCGATATGAACTGCCTGAAAATAACCGATGATACCTGTGGCCATGACAGAGGCAATGAGGCAATACGCGCACTCTGCCGGGACGGCAAAATAATCCGTACTGTATGCATGCGGCGGAAAAATTAATGTGAAACTTGCATAAATATGCTGTTTTTCACCTGCCGGATATTGCGGAGCCTTTTTAAGTTTATATATAATAAAAACACAAAGGGGGACATGGCTGTCCGTTTTCTGCGTGCATGAGCACATAATTCAAACGTATATCAGTAAGAAAACTATGAGAAAAGACATACTGACAAAACTGAAGTCAAATTCCGGTGCTTCCCTGATGGCTGCGCTCCTGTTTTTCATCATGTGCGCAACGGTAGGATCCTTTGTCCTGGCCGCCGCAACCGCCTCCAGCGGGCGTCTTGCCGGACTGAAACGCAATGAACAGGCCCACTATGCGGTAAATTCGGCAGCCGATCTGATTGCTGGATTGGTTCAAGATGAGAACAGCAAGGTTATTATCCAGCTCACGAAGGAATATCCGTCGAAAAAAACAACAAAGAAGGCATTTATTAATCCGAATAACGGATCAGAACTTGCAGAGTATGACTCAATAACCAATCAAATCGTTTTGCCATACCTTGTGAGGACGGTTTATCCAGCTTTGGATTATGATTTAGCTTTTCCTGGCATAAGTGCTATGCCTGGAACACAAACAATTCAGGTTGGAGTGCCTGGATATGACGATCTTTCTGTAAACGCGAAATATACACTTGATGAAAGCTTGAATTTGTCGGTTGAAATTACACCGGCGGTATCAGGAGTTACGAGTTTTGAGAAAGTTACAATGCATTTTAAACCGGTGGTTGAAGAGACGGAAAAGATTACGCATCACAATATGAATGAAACCGATGACAAGCGAAACTCTGTTTATTTGAAAACATATACAATCCGTTGGACAGATCCGGTTATGGAGTAGGGAGGAACGGAAGATGATCAGAAAATTAAAATCCACTTCCGGTGAGACCATTACGGAAGTCCTCGTAGCTGCACTGGTTGTCGTGCTCGGCGTTCTCCTCTATACGATGATGGTACAGTCCTCCTTCCGCATTATCAATAAGTCAGAGGATGCCATGAAAGATTTATATGACGCGGAAAGCAAGGCTGAATTGGTTAAAAATGAAGAGAGAACTGAAACTGCATCTTTAGGGAATAACTTGTTCTATGATGGTGATTCCGCGCAAACTGTAAAGTTCTATGAAGATCCAAAAGTGGGGCTCAAGGCTTATACCTACGGCGAATAGCAACCGTGTAATCCATAAAATGGCAATAATTCATGGCTTAATGTATGAAAGCAATAGTTAAGAAACTGAAAAACAGAATCGGTACCTCGATGGTTGAAATGCTGGCAACCGTGGTTTTGCTTGGCATCATGGGCGTTGCTTTGGCAACGGGTGTAGCCACTGTACAGCGTACCTACAAATTGATTGTGCGCAAGGCCAATGAGCAGACCTTGCTTTCAACGACGCTGATCGAAATGCGCAACGCGATCCACAGGTCGGTGGATTCAGTTAAAGATGATGCAGGTACTATCCGATTCAAATCCGAGAAAGGTTACTGGTTTTCTTTTCGGGAGAATGATGGGAAAGGAATTGAAATCGTTTATTACCAGATGAAAGACGATGATATTAACAACAAATTGATTTTCCCTGTAGTCAGCGAGGCAGACGGAAAGATTTCAAATATATACTCCAGTTTTGGTGAAGGTGGCGGCATCGAAGGTAAGGATGGGGTCTTTACAATTACTGGACTTCAAGTGGGAAATGGAACAGATGATCCTACGATACTGCCTCCCTATACGGTGAAACAGGTGATGAGGGTGAATGGAGGTTCCGAATGATAACGAAGAAAAACAGAGCGGGATTTACGCTCGCGGAACTCTTACTGGCAGTCGCAATTCTGGTAATTCTTTTCGGAATTGGATTTGTGATGGTTAATGCATATCTTAAGAATCTACGGCTGAATGAGATGGACTGGACAGCCAAGGAAATTTTCATTGCGTCACAGAACCAGATCTCCAAGGCAAAGGAAAACGGCGTGTTGAATAAGTATATGACTGAGCATGCCGATGAAGAGGAACCTCAGGAACCTCATTATGTGATTTACAACGGATCCGACTCTGAGCAGACAGATACAGATAAGTATGTCCTCGATAATCTCCTCATGCCGCTCGGCGCAATCGACGAGACGGTTCGAAAGGGCGGAAAGTATATCATTGAGTACAATGCATCGGCCGCAACAGTCACTAAAGTATTCTATACAACTGAACCTTATTCGAAAGGCTTTAAGTTTTCTGAGGAGGATTATTATACTCTGAAAGATGCAGTAAAAAATAAAACTTTAACCAAGGACCTGCAGAAGAATTATTCCGGAAACAACATTGTTGGATATTATGCCGGAGATGCGGCTTCTTTGAAGTTTGATGAAATCAAGGACACACCGACGCTTGATGTTGAGAACGCCGAAAAGCTTCTGGCTAAAATCAGCGGGATCACGGAAAGCAACCGGAAAGTGCTCCTCTGTGTCAAGGGTCTTTCCAGCGGTGCGACAACGACCATTGATGCAAGCGCGCCGATCAACCGGAATTACATCATGGATGATGTCACTGCGTTAAAGGACAATCACTTCGTAAACAAGATCACTTCCGATACCGACAAAGCATTTATCCCGGGCGAAAACATTGAAGTATTCGTCACGGTAATGACATCGCAGGACAATACTCTCTCCAACGTCAAGGAAAGCAATCACATTGTCACCAACAGTCTGTTTGCCTCGGCGGATTTTGAAAACGGCGGCACAGCCGCACAGATCGCAAACTTCCGCCACCTTCAGAATCTGGATGCGCTGATGTCCGGCATTCCTTACGGAACCGGGGAAACGCAGATCAATCTGACTTCCGCAGAACAGATCAATGACATGAAGTGGAGTGACTTCCTGACCGCCGTCAGTAACGAATCAATCGTCACAAAAGACAATACGAACGCAGGAAGCTGGAACGACACAAAGAACTACTATCCGCTGAGCAATCTTCCAAAAACACTGAGCTACGAAGGAAACAACCGCTTTATCGACGGTATCTCCGTCGGCGGTGTTACGAAAGACGCAGGTCTCTTCGGCACCGTCGCCGGCACAGCGCTTACGGTCAGTGATCTTGAGCTCCGCAACTTCAATATCAATACAGGCGGCAGCGCAGGTGCGCTTGCGGGCGCATTTTCGGAAAGCACACTCACCGTCAGTAATGTCATCGCATACAACACGGTTGAAAACGATGATGCTCTGGCGATTGTCTCCGCGAAGAGTGCAGGCGGACTGATCGGCAGTGCCACGAATGTGAACATCACAAATTCCGCAGCCGCAGTTTATGTAAAGGGCGGCACCACAGCCGGCGGTCTTGCGGGCAATCTCGGCGGGGGCAAGATTGAAAACTCCTATACCGGAGGACATACCAGGGACGGCGTATTCACATTCGGCGAGGGTGTCACGGACACCTCAAAGGGCAGACCGAATGTGCAGGCCGCAGACGGCATGGCCGGCGGCCTTGTCGGCAGTAACAACGCCGCAGTGTCCAACAGCTACTCTGCAGCTTCGGCATACGCGGCTTCCGGAAGGGTAAACCTCTTCGTCGGAAACAGCGATGTGATTCCGGAAGGATGCTATGCGGCCGGCTGGACGTACAAGGACGGAAAGATCGTTTATCCGGATCTCTGGATGGAGGACCTTGAAGACAACGCGGTCATGCAGAATCAGGAGTCGAAATACAACTACGACCCGTTCTGGGATGATGATTATTATCCGTACAAGGCGGTCGGAAATGATGACGTCTGGTTCCTGAAGAACCATGTCGGAGACTGGGCGCTTCCGGGACCGCGTGTTGATGTCACCAACACAAACTGATAAAAACGCAGTTTCACTGAAGTCGGGGGATGGAATGAAAAGGAGGTAACAGATGAACAAATTCAGTCATTTGATTCAAATCGTGATGAAGAAGTTAAGAATTCGTTTTTCTGGCGATCTGCTTTTGATTGTGTCGTTCTGTCTGATCGCATGCGGTTCGCTGTACCGTACCTATTCCGGACAGCGCGCGGAACCGGAAGGAATCCGTGTCAGTGCGGAAACCGTGATGATGAGCGGAAATGAGATCATTGAAGTTTCTGCAATCGCGCATGTCGAACACGCGGAAACCGATGATATTCAGTATGCCGTGCGCAATGCGGACGGAACACCTTCAACGACCATGCGGGTCGTGAACGGCTTTCTGCAGGCGGATGAACCCGGCACCGGTTATCTCTATGTCTATGTAAACGGAGAGGCAAGCCGGAACGGCATTCCCGTCCATGTTTATGAGACGCCGGAAGAAAAGGAAACGGCCGTTCTCGTTCATCAGGAACTGAAAGCCCATGAACAGCAGGAGCCGCAGTCTGCCGGAGAAAGCGGGACAGTCGTCATGACTTCTTCGGAAGAGCCGGTTCCGATGGCGCACGATCCGCTTCAGGGACACGCTGTTGTCTTCCAGAATACTCCTGCCGTTGCGCCGCTGGCGGTAACGCATGTCTCCGGCTACTATACGTCCGCCCCGGCGCTTGTCCCGGTGGATCTCCTGAAGGATGCGGCATCGGATCAGCCGGTCATTCTGGCGGAAGTGAATCATATTACCGCCTGGCTCGGACAGAAAGGAAACATTCTTCCGAGAATCTGGAGTATCACGCCCGAAGGCGCACGCTCTCTGACAGACGCCGCAGGAATGAGCTGGGAAAGCTCCGATCCGTCTGTGATCACGGTTGAAAACGGTGTCCCGGCAGCTGCCGGAACCGGAGAGGCGAAGCTTACCGGAACACTGGATACATACATCGTTGAACTTCAGGTCGAAGTTACTGAGCCGGATGAAGTGAGTAATTTTACAACCGCATCCAAAGAGCCGTATACACTCGGCTTCTCTGAGGACAATACCTCATATACCGCCGGGAAGACCTATTCCTGGCCTACTGTTCTGCCGAAGGAAACCGGAAAGCCGGTGACGGTAAAAGGAAACCGGATCTATCAGTGCGGCAGCCAGTATTACTACGCAGAAGAAGACTTCACCGTTGACTGGAGCGAAGATCTTCTGTGCAATGCGGAAGCGTACAGCGATCATCTGATCTGCCTCTCTCAGGGCCTTGTATGCATGGAAGGCGACAACCTCTCCGGTATTGTGCCGGGTGTGGTGTTCCGCCATCATGACAGCTTCTGGGTAAGCAGCGGCGATGCCGCGGCAGAGCCGATGGAATCCGATGCCGGGTGGATCGAAATCAGCGATCTGTTCGAAGAAGGCGAAGACGGCTATGACCCCGGCGCAGATACAGG
The DNA here is from genome assembly GCA_946621045.1 of uncultured Erysipelotrichaceae bacterium. The sequence continues at coordinate 9,518 of CAMOOA010000013.1, read as the reverse complement.
ACCGGAATCGGATGCGCTTTCCTACCCGGATGCACAGTACAATCCGTATCCCGGATCGATTTCCAGCAACTGCACCTACGCCGTATGGGCGCTTGCCAATCAGGCGCTCGGTGTCCGTCTGCCCAACTGGGGCGATGCGGGCAACTGGTTCCGCAGAGCGGGAATCTCCGGTTATCCGACCGGACAGAAACCGGCCGCATACTCCATCGTTGTCTGGGATCATCATGTCGGCTTCGTGACGGCAGTCAGTGAAGACGGAACGATGATGTATGTCAAGGAAGGCAATTCCGACGGACGGTACCGTGAGGGCTGGTGGCCTGTCGCTGCGGGGAGACACGGACAGAAGCTGTACGGCTTCATCTATCTGACCAATGATCACGGCGACGCGATCAAGGCCGATACCGTGGAAGTTACTGCCGGATTCAATGATACGGAAGAAGAATTCCTCAAAGTTCTGAAAGAGCTCGGTCTCGAGCCGGGTGAACGCACAGAAGAATACAGCGATGAGGTGGAGGAAGGATATATCATCTCCTACACCACCGGAGAGCTGGCAGTCGGAAGTGTTGTGGACTACATTGTATCGCTCGGTCCGGAACCGGAAATCATCATTGATGAAGATGTTCAGAAGAAGCTTGCCGGCATGACGAAAGACGAACTGCTCGCTTGGTTTGAGGAACAGGGTCTTAAGGCCGGTAAAGAGACGGTCGAGGAAAGCGAAGAGAAGGACGGCACCGTGCTTCATGTCGCAAAGGGCACCTACTCCAAGGGCGATGAGGTGGACTACACCATTTCGAAACAGAAAGCGGCAGAGACACCGGAGCCGACGGAAGAACCGACGGCCGAACCGACAGCGGAGCCTGAAGCTTCCGCCGAACCCGATCCGACCGCAGAACCGCAGGCTTCCGAAAAGCCGGAAGAAACACCGCTTCCGAGCGAAGAGCCCGATCCGACTGCCGAACCGACAGCCGAGCCGGAGCCTTCCGCGGAACCTGACCCGACTGCGGAACCGCAGCCATCCGAACAGCCGGAGGAAACCCCGCTGCCAAGCGCTGAGCCCGATCCGACAGTTGAACCGACCGCCGAACCGACTGCGGAGCCTGAGGCTTCCGCAGAACCGGAACAGACGGCAGAGCCGACGCCTGCACCGACGCCGGAAGAAACCGTTCTTCCGACTGTCGAGCCGGAACCCACTGCGGAGCCGACTCCGGAACCTGTGATTACCGCAGAGCCGGAGCCTGAGCCGACACAGATGCCGGAAGAAACCCTTCCTCCGACAGAAGTACCGGAACTGCCGCCGGAACCGACCGCAGCGCCGGCAGAAGAACCTGCCCCTGCGGAAGAGACTCCGGAGCCGGCAGAAACACCTGTCTCAGAACTATCGCCGGAACCCGCCGCAGAAGCGGGTGTACAGGAAGGCGAATCCTGAGCCATACAGCAGCGCATTTTCAAAGCATGTAAACAAACAACTATTACTGAACTCATCCTGGTTTTGATTAAGAAAGGCGGTGGACCTTATGATGTCTGATAAGATCCCAAATAAAGTATTAACACTCCTGTTGTCTCTCAATATGGCATTCAGCGGAATGCCCGGAGACATGGGGAGTTATCAGGTTCATGCGGAAACGGAGAATGAACCTTTACTGCAGACCATGCCGGCGGCGGATGCCGTTCCGGTCCTTTCGTCAGTCAAAACCAGGAATCTTGAAGACAGTGAACAGACTGAGATTTACCGCTTTCATATTGCGAAGGAAGAAACCATTTCACTGCGTGATGCACTGATCCGTTCCGGATGCGCAAGCGAAGACAGCGCCGACGCATTTCTTGAAGCTGTAACGGATATTTCCGTCGAAGAAGAAAGCCCTCTGCTTGTCGAAACAGGTGAGGACGGCACACGGACCATCACCGCGCAGTCCTCATTTGACGGAACGCAGACCATCGGAATAGAGACCGGTGAAACGATGACCTATCTTCAGGTCACCGATGTGACGGTTGAACCGGTAAGCGCATTTGTGTCCGGTGATCATACCGGATCGGTGTCTGTCCGGGCGGCAGACGGGTCCGCGTTCTCCGAAGAAGTCACAGTGGATGCCTCTGTCACAGAAGACAGCGCAGCTGTTGAGGCAGTCCTTGCGCAGAATGTAATCAGCGCGGAATACATTACCTTCGCAGTAAACGCAAGCGAAGAAAAACCCGGCTACACGGTGAACTTCGTGTTCCCGGAAGCCGTAAAGGGAAACGGGTATTATCTGTTCGGCGCGGACGGATCGCTTCTGGAAGGAAGCGTTGTCACAACTGAAGTAAACGGCGAGACAGTCGCCGCAGGCGTACAGTTTGATACAGATGCCCTCGGAACCTTCGTATTTGCATATACACAGACCGATGTGATTGACAGTGAATACCGCTATGAACTGACCGGATCGGAGGCACTGGATCTGCGTGCTCTGATCGTCGGTGCCGGCATGGCTTCGGAAGAAACTGCCGATGCATTCCTTGCCAATCTGACTGCGGCGGAATCTGCCGATCCGCAGCTGCTTTCGGTTGAGATGATTGAAAACGCCTGCCTGATTCATCCGGGCAGTCCGTTTACGGAAACAACCCTGACGCTTACAACACGGTTTAACCAGACGATTACACTGACCGTGGCGGATCAGCGTCCGGCACCGGAACCGTCAGCGGAGCCGGCAGAAGAAACTGCCGAACCTGAGGAAAAACCGCAGGAAGGCATCATCACACAGGAAGCCGACCTGACTGCCTCAGACGGAAAGAAGTATCACTTTGCGCTGTCCTACGGACCGGACGCAAAGATTCCTGCGGATGCGGTTCTTACGGTAGCGGAAGTAGCGGACGGTGCGGCCTATATTGAACAGGGCGCGGAAAAACTGGGCGACCGGGCAGAAGATGTCGTGGCGGCCAAAGCATTTGATATTGCGCTCCGCAATCCGGAAACACAGGAAGAATACATCCCCGAAGAAGCGGTGCAGGTCAGTATCACCCTGCTTGAAGACAGCATTCAGAATTACACCGATATCAATATCGTTCATATCTCCGAAGAGGAAGAAAAAGAGGATGAACTGGTTGTGACGGAAGCCGCAGATGAGTCAACGCTCGTGTTTGCGGCGGAGCACTTCTCCATTTTCGTTGTTTATTTTATGGCGGAACCTGAATGGGGTGACTATACCTATACCATGGAGGGAGGCGAACAGATCCTCCTCAGTGAGCTGCTTACAAAACTTGGAGTTACGAAAATCACAGTCAGTGATGTAGACAATGTTGTTTTCTCCAACAAGGAATATGTCACCGTGGAGACGCTGGACGGGGACTGGATGCTTCATTCCGTTGCGCCCTTTGAAACCGAAGAGACTCTTACCCTCGGTCTTCACAAAGGAACAAATGTCGAGATCAAAGTGCAGTGTAAACAGTCCGTTCCCGCAAATGTGAAGATTACTTCAGCGGAAGGCACATACGATGCCGAAAGTGAATCCATCACCTATACCGTCACCGTGGAAGCGGAAGGCAGTGTGGAAACGGAAGTATCGATTAAAGGCCTTGCGCCGGAAGATCCCGCCGTACTGAAATTTGTCTCCGGCTCGTATGTCTACACGCATAAAGACGGCTTTGTTTTTCCGGACGGAAGCTCAGAGCCTCCGGTCAGCGGAACGAAGACGCAGTTTGATGAGTTCCCGGTTACGCTCTCAAGGATGTTTGACGGAGATACGGTAACGCTGACCTATACCGCAAAGGTGAACCATGCGGCGTTCGATGCGGCATCCGGAGCCGCCGTTGTGACAAATACGGCGTCCGTCGCATGTCCGGGAACCGAACAGGATACCGGGGATGATTCCGCACCGGTCACAACACAGATCGAATATGAGCCGGTGGTTAAAACACTGACCGACCTCGACGGAAGCTGGGCTTCCTATACTGTCAGCGTCAATCCGAAGGGCTATACCCTCAACGGCGGCGAACCGGTAACACTTCGGGATACATTCACCGCCAACCAGTCCATCGACTACGCCAGCATTCTTGTCTCGGAAGGAATCACCTATGACTACTCCGACAGAACCGGAACCTTTGTGATTCCGGACAATACGCCTGCGGTCATTACATACCGGGCACGCATTACGGCTGAGGCAGGAGACAATGTGAAGTTCGGCAATACCGCAGAACTGCTTGCGGCGGACGGAACCGTGATCGATCAGACGGTGTTTGAAACAACACATGTGATCTACCCAAGTGCGTCCGACGTTGCGACGCAGACCGGGACCTATATGTTAAAACTGTTCGTCTACCGAAATTCGAACATGCAGGAAGGGCTGCCGGATGCGGTATTTGCGCTGCTGGATGAAAACCAGCGTCCGATTACCTATAAGAAAGGCACAAACGCGGGAAATCCGGTTCATTTTGTGACTGATGAAAACGGTTATGCGGATATTGCGCTGGATGAGGAAACCGATGGGGTCGCAGTTGAAAAGAATACGGGATACTTCCTGGAAATGGTTTCCGCACCATCCGGATATCGGAAAGACAATACGTTGTACAGTTTCATGATCACGGATAATCCGGGCTATGATTCCGGCGGCGTCTGGACCTATTACAACGGTGATACGATGAAGGTCCGTCTGTATGAAGATGAGCCGGGAGTGAACGTCTCCCTGCGCTTTGCGGGAAATCATGAGCTGACGGAAGAACAGCGGAACAACATTACCGTCACCCTGCAGAAAAAGGGAGATGACGGCTTCTGGACGGATCTTGAAACCCATGCCTACACCGACTTCAGCTACGGCGCAATTAAATTCGATACTCTGCCTCAGGCAGGGGCAACGTACCGCGTGGTTCAGGCAAACGAGCGTCCGTGGGATCTCGATGAAAGCATCGCTCTGACCGCGACCTATTTCCTCGGTTACGGTTCCGGCACCTCCGAAGAATTTGCATATGCGCCGGAATTTGCGGTTACCGAAGAAACCGCCTCCTCCAGCATCAACCTGGTAATCAAGGACGAATATGATGAGCACAAGCTGATCATTACCAAGATGGACAAGGAAACCGGCCATCATCTGCCCGGCGCGCTGTTTGAGGTGAAGAAGGCGAAGGATGACAGCTTCCTGATTTCCGGACGGACCGATGAACACGGTCAGGTCATTATCAGCGGCGGTGAGATCTTCGAATCCGAAACCCTTTACTATGCCGTGGAAACGGAAGCTCCGGAAGGTTACTATCTCCCGGATGAACCGGATAAAATCTACTTCTATTTCTGCAATGACCCGGCACTGATTCCGTCGATCATCGCAGATCTTCCGGCAGGCGAAACAGCCGTGAACCTGACGGAAACCTATGACAGTCTGACGCTCGACAACAAGAAGAACGTCATCACCGTTCCGGTAATGAAGACCTGGCAGGGCAACACCTGGCCGCAGGGATATGAGGTCACGATCGGCCTTTATCAGTCGGTAAACGGATCCGAACCGGAACCGGTGAAAGACAGTGAAACACAGGAACCGCTCCGTATCACACTGAGCGCGGACCGGCCGTTTGACAACCATGCATTCACGGATCTTCCCGCAAAGGATACGGAGAACCGGAAAATCACCTACTCCATCAAGGAAGAAAGCGTCATGGACGGAGATACCGAGCGCATTTCGGAATATGTCCAGGAATATGGTATTTCCGATGCGGGCGTCTACATTGTCCGAAACAAGGTTGCGACTTCCTTCACGGTAAAAAAGAAGTGGGTTGACCTTGAGGGAAGGGAGATTACCGATGCCGCGGAGCTTGCGGAACAGTCCGATGTCACCTTTGATGTGTACCGCTCCACCGAACAGATTCCGGAGGAGATTCAGGCTGACGGCATTACCGGTGAAGAGATGGCTGCCTTTGTCCGCACCCTGCGGCGTGTCCGCACGAACCAGACATTCGGCAATGCGGATAACTGGACCAAAACGCTGGATGATCTCGATTTAAAGGATAATTTTAATAATAAATACTATTATTATGCGGTAGAAACAGTACCGTCCTTTGGCGGTGAAATTTACGAAGTACAGGGAAGCGGCGAAACGATGCTGATAACAAACCAGCTTCCGCCGGAAACAGTACCTGTTACCATAACGAAGGCAAAGCTGGTTAAGGATCCGCGTCCCGATGCGGCGGACACCGACTTCACGTTCCGCCTGAAGCTGACCGGAAACGTCGGCCCGATCCGCCAGTATACGGTTGCGGACGATCTGAAAACGGACTGGAACGGCGAAGTTACCTTTACGCTGAAGCCGGAACACAGCCTTGAACTCGCCCTTCCCAAGGGCGTTACGGCAGAAGTTTCGGAAGCCGTAAATCCGCAGTACAGCGTCTCCGTAACCGGCGTTGACGGCAGCACTGTCGAAGACAGCAAAACGCAGTTTACGGTGGCTGAAGCCGGAACGGTGACCTTCACCAATACCCTGCATGTCATCTGCAAGGTCAATAACGGCACGGAAGACATCGCATTTGAATCGCTGAAGAGCGCCCTGGCGTACATCCGCGATCACAGCGATGTGTTCGGCGGAACTGCGGTCATTGAGATGCTGGAAGATTATGTGATGCCGGAGTCGGATGCCTTCAGTGTGCAGGACGGCGAAACCATTACGCTCACAACGGCAACGACCGATACGAGCGAACCGTTCCACTTCACGACCGACCGCACCGACTATCCTTCCACCGCTCTGATCACGCGCGGTAAATCCTCCGGAAGCCTGCTTGAAAACGCAGGTACGCTGAACCTGAAGAATATCATCCTTGACGGCGCAAACACCGCGGTCAATACGGACGGCGGCCTGGTTCAGAGCAGCGGCGAACTGAATCTGAGTGATCTTGTCATCCTGCGGAATTCCCGTGTCAGCGGAAAGGGCGGCGCGATTTACGCCTCCGGCGCAGTTGCGGTCACAGACCGCACGCTGATTACCGGAAACGCGGCGTCCAGCGGCTCTGCGATTTATCTCGGAGATAATGCGGAACTGAATCTCACCGGCGGCTCGATCACCGAAAACATCGGCGCGGGAGACGGCGCGGTCGTCATCGAAAATCTTTCCAGCCGGATCCATCTTTCGGGCAGCCCGGTCATTACCGGAAATAAAAACGCATCCGGAAACGATGCGAACCTTTACATCGGCGTAAACAACAACACAGCCGTTCAGGTGACGGATCCGGGTCTTTTGTCCGAAGCGCAGATCGGCGTAACGGCACTTGCCGGTCATATTGAAATCGGCGATCTGTTTGCGAGCACCACCTACGGTTATTCCGACAATCTTGATACCTTTGTGAATGATCTGTACGGATACCACGGCAAACTGCAGGACGGCAGTAATACCACCATCGCCTGGGAAGGTCTTACGCTTACGGTCAGGAAGAGCCTGAGCGGCCAGGGAACCAATCCGGATGATATCTTTACCATTACGCTGACTTCTCCTGCGATCCGCAAGAGCACCTACAGGATCGACGGAACGGTCACACCGGACAATATCATCAAGCCTGCGACATCCACGACACCCGGCTATATTGTGCTTTCTGCTGTGAAGGCAGATCAGGATGTGACGATTTCACCGCTTCCGGTCGGCGCATATACCGTAGCGGAAGATGATTCGTTCTATACTCCGACCTATTCGGTGACCGATGAATCCGGATCGACGACCGTGATCACGGGCGGTTCGTTCCGTCTGCGCAGCGACAGCACGGTCAATGTGCGCAATACACGCACGCTTGTGAATGTTGATTTCACTACCACGCTGTCCGACCAGCTGGCCGGCTCGGATGCCGTAACGTTCCCGTTCACCGTAAAACTGACGGAGAATGACGGAACAACCCCGATCGCAAACTTCACCCTGGCGGAGGGAATTGTCACGAATCCGCAGGGCATTGCGAGCTATTCCGCAGACCTCACCAACGGGGCTTCCGTTGTGAAGAACTTCAAGGCTCCGTACGGTGCACTGATGACGATCACGGAATCCAATACGGAGGATTACCATATTACCGCATCCTCGAATGTCACGGACGAAGATACCGAAAACGAGAATATCTTCGCATTTGCCGTACCGAAGGAAGATGTGGAGATTACCTTTGCGAACTACCGCAAGATTGCGGAAATCACCCTGAAAAAGGAACTGACCAGCAAGGTTTCAAAAGAAGAAACATTTACCTATCATGTGATGCTGAAAAACAGCGACGGCAGCCCCGCCGCAGATTTCGTGATGCACGAAGGAGATGAAACAATCCGGACCGACGAAAACGGACGGGCGGAGATCGAATTCACGCTGGGCGAAAACAGCACCTCCGAAAGCATTAACCTGACGGTACCGGAAGGCACGGAACTTACCGTGGAAGAAGAGGAAGTCAGAAAGGATGTCAGCGGAAGCAGCCAGGCGATCTATGACACGACATATTCCGTCAATGACGGCACTGCGGTCACCGGCAGAACTGCGAAGATCACCTCGGTAACGGAAAACGACCGCAGTATTGAATTCCGCAATGTCCGAAAGACAAGAAATGTCACTGTCACAAATACGGTCGGCGGCTACTCGGGCAATACCGTGCCGTTTACCTATACCGCTTCCGTCACCGACGGAAGTGATGATGATTATGATGCATACGGCTTTGAGGACGGCGAGCTGACCTTTGAACTTGCGACCGGACAGAGCAGAGTTCTGACCGTGCCTTACGGAGCGGATCTCAAGATCGAACAGAGCTTTATCGTCGGATATGAAACGCTCATCAAGCACGGAAGCGGAGCGGCAATCGTCACGAACCCGCCTGTGGATGAGTTCCAGGTCAGTCAGAATGTGACCGTTGCCTTCACCAATAATCAGCTGATCAACATCGTGCTGGTGAACAACACGTCCGTTGAGCTTCAGAATGTGCAGGTATATACGGCTTACGGAAGCAGAATGTACCGTGTCAATGATGCAGGAACCGGACAGGATGCCGTAGTGATGAACGACCACTGGGCAACGGTATCTGTAGCCGCAGGCAAAAAGGCAATTCTCGAAGTCAATCATCAGAACAGCCAGACGTATGAGCAGGATTACACCGTAAGGGGAAGCGGACCGGAAGCAGGCTATTACTACACGATCAAGAATGAGCCTTCCTTCCATGAATTCGCAGACCCGGCAATTCTGCGCATCTATGATACGAACCCGTTCGAAGTAAAAGGAAAGCTGCGCTACAGTGTTTCCGATTCCACCGTTACCTTCACCGAGCAGCCGCTTGTAAGCTTTGACGCCAACGGCGGCGCCTGGACAACAGAGATGGAAGGCTACCGTGACCGTGACGGAAACCGCAAAGTGTATCAGAAGGCGGTAAACAAAGGCGAGACAGCGGCGGAACCGTTGCCTTCTCCGATCTATCCGACTTCGGAAGGAATCACCTTCCTTGGATGGACCGCCGATGAAGCGTTTGCGAAAGCACCCCATACCGAAGGAGAGGATATCTCCGCAAAAGCATATGATTTCAATACACCGGTTACTGCACCTGTCACACTGTATGCGGTCTGGACAAAA
>CAMOOA010000012.1 GCA_946621045.1 uncultured Erysipelotrichaceae bacterium | reverse complement strand
CCGCTTAATTCCGGGGAATTCACAGGGTATATCATGCGCGGGAGTTTGACACCCAGTGAACCTCTCCTCCCAAATGCGTACGCATTATGGAAGGAGCTTCCGGTCATTCTTCTTTTATTCAACTGTCAAACTCGGGATTATATTTCCCGCATTACGCCTTTTCACGGTTCGGGCAGACAGTACTGCATGCCCTCACCGAAGTTATCCGTACCCATACATCTTTTTCTGCCTGTGTTCTGCCGGAAAACCATGCTCTGTACACACATGCACGAAAACTGATAGAATACAGATTAGGGAAGCCTATGTATACACGCAGCCAGCTGGAACAATATCCGTTCTTTAAAAAACTGCTCGACGGCCGCAGGATTTCAGATGTCCTGGATCCGCTCACCGGGCTTGTTACACGTGCTTATATTATTGAGTATGTTCAGGATCTGATCCGACAGGGCCGGCCTTTTACGTTCGGCATGATCGATCTTGATAATTTCAAATACATCAACGATACCTACGGGCACGCGGCCGGGGACGCTGTTCTGCAGGGCGTCGCATCCTCGCTGATCAGTCTGCTTGACGAACGCGGTGTTGCGGGCAGATTCGGCGGCGATGAATTCCTGTTCATTAACCTTGAGGCCACTTCCTATTTTGCGAAAAAGCAGTTCTGCCTCGATATGTTCAGCAACGCCAGGGTCTTCCGCAAGACATACCATGCGGGAGAATTTGAGCTTTTTGTGACCGGAACAGCCGGCCTTGCGACCTTTCCGCATGATGCGTCCGATTATGACGAGATGTTTGAAGCCATAGATAAAACACTGTACCGCGGAAAAAGCAAGGGCAGGAACTGCTACATCATATATGTGGCTGCCAAGCATAAGGATATTGTGATCCGTGAACTGAAGCACCGGACGCAGTATCAGCTCATCCGTGAGATCGCGGACCAGTTTGACAGCGCATTTGATGTACACGAAAAAATGCGGCGCATCTTTTCAGCGGTAGGAGATGATCTTCATATCAGCGACATGTATTATGCCGGCCGCGACGGTGTGATGCGGAGTATCCGCACCGGTGAAATGACCGGAAGCGCGGAAGATATCGATGCGCTGATGACAGATGACGTTTTCACCACCAATCAGATCGATACCATCAGCAAACTCAGTCCCGTGTTCTTCAGGACGCTGAAAAAGCATTCCTTTGAGACCGTTCTTGCGGTCAAAGTAAGGACCGGCAGATTCTTTTACGGATACCTGATTTTCGCAGAGCCGCATAATCTCAGAATCTGGCAGGATGATGAAATCGTGATCATGTTTTCACTTGGCCGGATGCTGGCAGGATTCATGATTTCCACCGGTTCATCCCTCGAGACCGGAACCCCGCTTCCCCCGAATCATCCGTAAATACATACTGTTTCCCGGAAATACCAAATAGGTGCGAAGATTGATCTCCGCACCTTTTCTGTTGCCGGCATTTTTTCAGGAATCCTGAATGATTCGGTAAGCTCCGTAGCCAATGTATGCAAATGATTCCAGATCCGTTACTGTGCCGGACGCATCCACCGTCACCCGGTACAGGCCGGGCGCAAATGTCTTCGGCATTACATCACTGTTATACAGATGGATCCGCATGGAACTGTCATCGAACACCGGCCGGATCCGCAAGGTATCGATCTCCTCGCCGTACCAGTCGACGGTCTGTTTCACCGCATCCACCTTCTGCAGAAGCATTGCTTCTCCGTCCCTTTTCCAGCAGAAGGCATAATAGTCACCGTCACACATTCTGTCTTCTTCATCATCCGGAAGAGGTGTTCGGGTATCCCGGGTAAAGACCCACCCGTAATCCCCTGTCATATTCTCTTCTTTCAGCACAGATGAATCCAGAACGGAAAGACCGTTGCCAAGTTCCCGAAGAAACAGATAATCTTCCTCATCATAGATACCTGCGAGATACTGCATGTCCGAAGAATAAATCATCATATTGTCTCCGTACTGCGCAATCAGATCATCAGCCGCTTCATATGCCGAAAGACGAATCGCATCATCCGCGATACCGGCCGAATCATCACTGCTGAACAGTTCAGTACCCGCCCTGATATACCTGTCATCTCCGGCAAATGCATAAACGGTTTTCCCTGCCGGATCAAACTCCAGAACAGCATCAGAGTCTGTTTCCGAATCATTGGTCCGGATATTCCACGCACCTTCCAGAAATGCAATGATATCTTTCCGCACTTCCGGTTCCGGCATCGGTTCTGCCTCCGCAGACATTTCGCTGTTTGCCGGCGCAGCAGTTCCTGTTTCTTCAGTCCCGGACGGTCCGGGTTCTTCCTGTGCTGCAGAAGATCCGCCGCATGCACAGAGCATTCCCGCAAGTATTACCGAAATTATTCGCTTCATCCCATTGGTTCCTCCTGTTGTTTATATCACTGTGCCGGTTTCTCCGGCATTTCTTTCTGCCGTCTTCCGCAGCGTCTGTCAGATCAGGCAGAAAATCCGCTCTCACAGCCGGCAGATACACAAATCCACGATCAGTACAGGCGGATACCGGAAGCTTAACCGGGCGCCATGTACAGTGTCCGGATTCCGGTTGTTGGACAACGTCATTTACAAAAATGAAGAATGGTTCGAACCGGTACGACAAAACCTATGGCCGGCTCGATGCAGAAGATGATTTTCCGGAGGTATCAGCCAGACCTTTCGGAAACAGGAAAACAGTATATGTATGTGACGATTGTCACGAATATCTGATTACCGTGCCTCGGAAATGATTGGTGCAGGGAAGGAAAGGCATACGATACCATTTCCTGCAGTTTTACCTCAGAGAACCGATATCATAATCACAAGCACCGCAGCCGCATTGGTTACCGGGTTGACCGCAATTTTCCGCAGGAAGGCATTGATTGTCAGCCCGCGCAGCACGCAGTCCCGGATGTACTCCCACTCTCCGGTTTTCACGCACCGGAATGCCGCATCCCGGAAGACATCATCCAGTTCGATTTCCACCCGCATGTTTTTCTTTCCGTTGAGATCGATCGGCATATCCTTCAGCCGGCTCACCACACTCTGGAAGGACTGGTTAAACCGCACTGCATAAGCAGTATCTCCATCCAGCTCGATGATACCCATCGGCACCGCATTGTAATAAGAGTCACTGCTGTATACGTCGTTTGTCACACCCGGATCGCTGAGGTTTGTCTTTGAGATTGCATTGTAATACTGTGCCGCATCAACATTTTCAAAGCCGATGCCTTCGTTATTGGCATACCGCCGCAGTATTTCTTTCAGCGGGACAGGACGGCTGTAATAGAACCCCTGAATCTTGTCGACGCCGATTTCACGCAGAAAACTCTCCTGTTCGGCAGTCTCCACACCTTCGGCTATCGTATCGATGCCTATTTTCAGGGCCATCTGAACCAGCTGCGTCATGATAATCCTGCTTTTTTCACCCGCAGACAGATTCTTCACGAACTGAAGATCAAACTTAATCAGATCAAAGTCAAAACTCTGCAGAAATTCCAGAGAGGAATATCCGCTTCCGAAATCATCCATCCAGACATTAATGCCCGCCTGATGGAACCGTTCCACCTGAAGACGCATGTACTCCGGGTTCTTTCCGACCGCGGATTCCGTGATCTCCACATTGAGCATATGTCTCGGCACGCCGTACCGGTCCAGCCGCTCCGAGATTTCCGTCACCATATCTCTGCGCGTGAAATCATTCCAGGACAGGTTCACGGAAATCGGCACAATGAAGAGTCCGGCGGCCTTCCGGTCACTGATTTCCGCGAGCGCGGTTTCAATGACATAAAGATCAAGCCTGTGCAGCATTCCGGCATCTTCCAGATACGGAATGAATTCACCGGGGCTCAGGATTCCCCGCTCAGGATCGACCCATCGGGCGAGAGCTTCCTCATCGCAGACTTCCCCTGTTACCGCACGGACAACCGGCTGGTAGTATACCTGAATCCAGCCTTCGTTCAGCGCGCGGTCAAAGTTTTCCAGTACGTAAGACTGCTGTTCCAGCTTCTGAAAGAACGTCTCATTAAAGACGGTATATGCCGAATTGTAGAAACTGCGTTCCTGGTCGCAGGCAATCTTTGCCCGGTCGCAGGCATTTGTCATATCCGTATCCCCGTACGCAAACCGGTAAATGCCGGCACGCACCGGAAGGCTTCTTCCTTCATTCAGCGTTCCCGCACGTTTAAAGACGCGGTTCATCACAGCATCCATGCCCGACGCATCCTGCATATATACCGCAAAATGATCACCGCTGAGCCGTCCGCAGTTTTCCGCCTTGAACTCATCCTGCAGGATCTCCGCAAATCCGCGCAGAAGCCGGTTGCCCTGCGCAAAACCGTAACGCTCGTTATAGCGCTTCATCCCGGTCAGATCAAAAAATACAACGGCCGGGTCCGCTGCCGGATAATTCCGGTGTGACATACTTGCCAGCTGAATAAAATAACTCATATTCGGCAGTCCGGTCACATCATCGTAATGATACCGGCGCATGACATAGTCTGCGCTGAGGATATCCTGCATCGTGTGATTCAGAACCGTAAGATTTACTTCAATGTCTTCCGTCTCCGGTCCCGTCTTTATCGCACCCTCATCGGCATACCAGATTACCGCAAGCTGCCGTCCGTCATTGGTCGGCACATGTTTTCCGAGCGCATGAATGATCGTGTAATGGTCCTCGTCCGGCGCTTTTGTGCGGTATACCACATCGTAGTCTCCGCCTTCCGTCGCAAACCGCCGGATTGCGCCGGAAACCTTTGCGACATCAGCGGGGTGTGTGAACACATGGGCATTTTCTTCCATCTGTTCGGCCAGTCCTTCCCGGCTCACGTGAAAAAGATCGAGGAATCCGTCACTGACAAGAATCACCGCGATTTTCTGATTTATGTACTGGTAAATGCCGAAGGGCACCGGTGACCGTTCCAGAATCATATGCTGGACCGGACTGAACTGAAACTTTTCCATATCATTGTCTCCGTAATCACCTGAAGGCAGTGACCAATCCGGTTCCGCGGGTCCCTCAGAGGAATCTGAAGGGCGGGCGACTGTGTCCACTATGTGTCCGTTGAATTACACATGCATTATAAACGTTATTTATTATTTGAAAACCCCCTGAAGTTGACTGATGGTTGACTCCCATGCACTTTTTCGACAGAATAAAACGTATTTTTCCGCCGGATCCGGACAGGGAAAGGAATTCCGGATCTTCCGGTTATGACAATCACGGCATCTGCGCACTGCCAACGCAATAATCAGAGCGGCAGCGCCCTTCCGGAAACAATACCCCGCCGGATCATAATCAGGCGGGGTATTGTTCACTTCTGAGGCTGTACACCGATCACAATATGATGCGTGTCGCTCGCCCGGGTCCGGATGGTTTTCAGAAGGTACGGAACCGGTTTCCCGTTCTTCAGCATGCTGAACCTGATGCTTACTTCCTCGCCGCTGTTGATCTGTTTCATGAGCGCGGTTCTCTGCAGGGCATCCGACAGCGCCTGCCGGTCGGATTCCGCGGTCTTTGCGAGGAGTTCATTCACAGCAGTGTCGAAGAAATCCGTACCGCCCGGGGAAATATCCAGATCCCCGCCCGATCCCGAAGTGAATTTGAGATAGCAGTCGGTAATGATATCCACATAGTAGATATCCTCAAAGTCTCCGGACAGCGCGCGTGAGATTCTCATGGCAGTACGGCGCACAACCGGCGTGATTTCCCCGCTCTGCGTTTTCCGCTCTTTCAGGAAGCTTCGGAATTCATCCTCCGGCACCGGCTTCGAGAAGTAATATCCCTGAATCAGATCGCACCCGAGTGCTTTGAGAACCAGGTACTGTTCCTCGGTTTCAACGCCTTCCGCAACGACCGGCACATGGAGATAATCCGCAATGTCAATGATCAGCTCGATCATCCGGGTATCCCTGGTTTCTCCGAAGGCGCTGCGGACAAATGACATGTCCAGCTTCAGGGCATCGATCGGAAGATTCGAAAGCATGCCGAGGGAGGAGTATCCCGTGCCGAAGTCATCCATCTCAATGCGGAAGCCGAGATCCATGTTCCGGAGCTCTCTTGCGGTAGTGATCACCTGGTCGGATTCTCCGGTATATGCGGATTCCGTGATTTCGAGAATCAGGTCGTTGTTTGTCAGCTGATATTCATCCAGTATTTCCTGGAACACCGCTTTCAGGTTCGGCATCAGCATGTCAATCCTTGAAACGTTGACCGAAACAGGCACGGAGTATCCGAACGTGTCTTTCCATCTCCGGATCGTTGCGGCGGTTTCACGCCAGACATACCGGTCCAGTTCCGTGATCATGCCGTTTTCCTCAAGCAGCGGGATAAATACTCCCGGGCTGATCATTCCCAGTTCCGGATGTTTCCAGCGCACCAGTGCCTCCGCACTTGCCAGTACCGGCGTCTCCGGACGGATATCATATTTGGGCTGGAAGAATACCAGGAAATCGCGGTTGTCCATCGACTTCCGGAAGTCTTCGAGCAGCCGCTCGTGATAGAGGGCACTCTCTCCCATTTTCTCATCATAGATTCCGATCATGGAGGCGCGGCCTGTCTTGACGGAATCCGAAGCGATCTTGGCACGGTCATAGCGCCGCTCGATATCAAGCGTCTTGTCGGCATTCTGATATACGCCGAGCCGCAGACGGACCCGGCTGGTGGAAAGCTCCTCTTCGGTCAGAGCGGTCTGAATCTGTTTCATGACCCATTCGTAATCATCCCGGTGCGGACAGTAGATCAGGAAGATGTCCGCGCCCTGGCGGCAGCCGACACCGTTGATCTCACGGCAGAGCCGCCGGATTCTCTCACCGATCCGGCGCAGTACGGTATCTCCGTACATCTTTCCGAACCGTTCATTGATCATATGGAAATGATTGATGTCCACAACGACCGCATCCATCGGCATGTCAAAGTAATGCTGGTCAAACTTCCGGACATAGTTGTGGAAATAACTGATATTGAAGAGTTTTGTCAGGTTGTCGCGCTCGGTGGACTGAATCGTCTCACGGTCTTCCGAGAGTTCAATGCATTTGTCCACACGGGCCCGGACAACTTCCCAGATCGGATACGGCTTGGAAATAAAATCCATTGCGCCGAGTTTGAGACACTTCAGTTCGGCCTCCTGATCGGCAGTCAGCACAATCACCGGGAGGTCGGCAATCGAAGCGTCCTTCTTCATGTTTTTCATTACGTCGATGCCGTTCATTCCCGGCATCTGCAGGTCAAGGAGAACAATCGCGATTTCATCGCTGTGGTCACGCATCACCTGAAGCGCTTCCCCGCCATCCGACGCAAGCAGGATTTCATAGTCTTCTTCCAGTATTGTCGAAAGCAGTTCCTGATTGATCGGTTCATCCTCGACGATCAGAATCTTCCGGCGTACGGAAATGATCTCTTCCACCGGCTCCGGTTCCGGAAGATACGGCACATCCGGCTCCTCATCGCGGGTAACTGCGCCGAGACTCTTGAGCAGTTTCTTTTCCTTGTACATCTCCGCATCTGCCCGTTCAAATACCTGGTGAAGGATGGTATCCCTGTCCGGTTCAAAGTCTGCCAGACCGCCCGAAACGACCGCCTCGTTCCGACCGATGTTTTCGGCCGACCGCTCGTGCAGGGCGCTCATCAGTTCATGACGCACGGCATAGTCGCGCCCGGTAAGCAGCGCCACAAATTCATCGCCGCCGACGCGGAATACCGGACTGTGCTGGAAGACATCGCAGACCAGCGCGCATGCCTTGCGGATATACTCATCTCCGGCTTTATGCCCCAGCGTGTCATTGATCTTCTTCAGTCCGTTCACATCACAGACAACGACCGCAAATTCGTTTCTCTCCCCTTCGCGGATTTCCGCATCGATTTCCTTTTCCTTTGCGACCCAGGCGTGCTTGGACATGACGCCGGTCATCGGATCGCGGTTTGCCTTCATCTCGCTTTCCATCTGGCGCCGGTTCATATAGGAGTGATTCGTCAGCATCACGGTCAGCGCAAATCCGAACATGCCGACCGCGATAAGCATGGTTCTTGAGTTCAGGACTTCATGACGGTCCATAAGCTCAGCGATATAGAGCTCATCCCTTGTCCTCTCCTCACTGCTTTCGCCGGGCTGATGATAGTACGCCCGCATGTCCGCAAGCGTCGTGTCATACGACGTGATCATTGACTGCCGCATCCAGATCAGCGATACAAGCAGGACGAGCGCAAGCAGAACGACCCATACACTGACGGAAGTTCCGAAGCGCTTTTTTTTGTCGCGGCGCAGGATGTACCGGAAAAAGAGGAAGCCCAGCACACTCCAGAGAATAAACAGAAGATATGTTTCCGTTGCGATGCTTCCTTTTACGAAGAGACTCGGAAGCAGAAACCATGCGCCGATTGCGATCATGGTTATGACACCGGCAAGTCCGTAATACATTTCCCGGGTATCGCCCATGTTCTTGGCCAGCGAATAGGCGCAGGCCGAAACAAGCCCGTACAGCATGACCGCGCCGATCGTGGTGACATCCACGATCCAGCTGATCGCCGTGCGGCCGACCAGCGGCATCACGCAGGACATTAATACAACAAGCCATATCGCTTTCTCCGGCACGCAGTATTTATTCAGTTTTCCGAAGGACTCCGGAATGACCCGGTCCTTTCCCATCGCGCAGATCATCCGGCTCAGCGATGTGATGTTTCCGATCAGACTCGAAATCACCAGCGCAAGCAGCGCAGCCATCAGGAGATAGTAACCGCCGTTTCCAAGATACGTATACGCCGCATAGAATGTCGGCAGCGCCTCAATTCCGCTGAGATTGTCGAGGTCCTTAATGTATTCCAGCCAGCCGGAATACTGCGGCGGATAGGCGGTGACGGATGCGAGGGTAATCAGAATATAAAGTACGGACGTCGAAATTACCGCCCAAACCAGAATGCGGAAGCTGCGGCCTTTTTCAAACCGGAACTCCTCCATCTGATGGGACACGCTTTCAAATCCGATAAACGCCCATGGTGAAATTACCGCAATTCTCGCAATCTGCGAAAGCTCGGACGCATCCGGCAGATACGGCATGGCAATCCGGCTGCGGCCGCCGATCATCGATGCGGCGAAGGTGATCACGATCGCCCCCGTAAACAGCAGCGCCAGCGCAATCATGATGCGGTTGATCAGGAATTTGTTGCGGGAACTCAGGAACCCGAAGAACACCAGGGCAGCGACCGACAGAAGCACTTCGCCGAAATAGATGTCATAGCCGAAGATGGTGTACATCTTTCCGACCTCAAAAAAGCCGCCGAGAAAGATCTTTCCAAACAGCGGCAAAGATGTCGCATTTGCCCACAGCATCGCAAGGTAGGTAATTACGATAAACCACGCCGCAAGAAATCCCATGTCATAGCCGAAGACTTCCCGCGCATAGGCATAGGCTCCGCCGTTTTCCGGGAAGCTCTTCATCATATACGCGTAACTGCGGCATATCAGCAGCATGATCAGGGTCCCCGCAAACAGGCCGAACGTCGTGCCGAGCGGCCCTGCCTGCGCAAGATAGGTCCGCGCCGTCACAATCAGCGATCCCCAGCCGACACTGGTGCCGATCGCAAACGCCCATACGGCAAGCGGGCTCATATTTCTGGAGTATTTTTTTTCAGAGTTCATAATGATACCTCACCGATCCTGCGGTTTTGGAAAAACGTACGATTAACTCTATTGTACATGCATGAAATGAATTGCGACAGAAACCGGACTGCATTTTATATCAATTCACGCAGGCTGCCTGCCGTTTTTCTTCGTTTGCCGGCAGAAAAGGCCTGCAATTTCGCAGGCCTTCCGCTTGAATAGAATGCAGTTTAAGCAATCGATTTGATATCCGTAATGCCGCACTGTTCCAGTGCTTCCGCGGAAGCCACCACACAGCTCTCCGCCTCCGCAAATGCCTTCCGCAGTGCGTCCGCCGCCGCGCGGAGGTCATCATTTCCGGTATCGAGAATCTCCCTGCGCAGCTTTACACGGTCCTCATAGGTAACGCCGCAGAACCAGGATCCGTCTCCGAGCATAACCTTTGCGCCGGGTGTAAGCAGCGGTTCATTCGCCGCAATCGTACCGATGATATAGGGAGTAAGATCGGTTCCCTGGTCTGCCAGATCCTCAATATAATCTGCAGCTTTTTCAAAGGTCTTCAGGCTGTTTGCCGGACTGGGATCCCGATAACTGTAACATGCGACATTGCCGTTGCGGCTTGCCGCAAAGCCGGTTCCGTACGCACCGCCCTTGACGCGGATCTCATTCCAGAGATAGCCGTAGGTCAGGATCTGGGCAACCGTACGGATCACGCCGGAATAGGCGAAGTCATAGTTCTGCAGGTTGTTTCCGCTGACCGCAAAGGAGATCTGCGCAGGAACCTGAATGCCTTCGCTCTTCTTTTCAAACAGGGGATAATGCACTTTTGCGCGCTGCGCCTGCGATACTGGCAGAGCTTCCAGCAGCGGATCAAGCGCATGGAGGTGATCTTCCCCGGTGATACTGATCGTCATGCGGGCTTTGGAGAACAGTTCGCCGCAGTACATTTCGCATGCGTACTTCAGTTCTTCAAACTTCTCTTCGTAATGTTCGATCAGATCATTCGTATAGGTAAAGGATTCATAGCCGCTGAAGTATTCCTTGGCCACGCCTTCCGCGCTGCCCTGGGCGCCGACGCGCAGAACCGCAGCCGCATGTCCGCCGCCGATGAACATCTGGCGGTACTGTTCCTTCGACTGCTGGAGGATCGGCAGGATCGTTTCCTTTTCATACTGCGTCTCCAGCATGACTTCCCGGATCAGCTCAACCGCCTTCGCGACATTCTGTTTCAGCACGGAACAGTGCACCGCAAGCACCGGATAACAGGACGAACGGTCCCGGTTTACGGTAAATGCGTCGTTGCGGAAGCGCAGCGTTCCGATATTGGCGCGGATCAGCTCCTGCAGCTCGGGAAGCGTATGTTCCGCCGTACGCAGGCGGAGGAAGAGATCCGTCATCAGCGATACTTCGCTGAGGTGATCCTTTGTGACGCCCGCAAGATTGAAATAGAGATTCAGATAGACAATGCCGTTATCGCTTTCCGGATACAGCAGCACCGGAACGCCCTTGTATTCGGATTCCTTCGGCTCCATCGGTCTTGGCAGCGGATCCACATCGCTTCTCTGCAAGGCGGGCAGTGTCGCCTTCTGTTCGGGCGTATCCTCCTGGGCCTGCCAGAGATCGAGATTGTGGTTCAGTTCCACGTAGGACGCAATATCCTCGTGCCAGGATTCCTTTGCGGCCTTCAGTTTGGCGGCTTCCTTTTCCTTCCGCTTCTCCGCAAGCTTCCTGTCCGGCACAACGACCGTCATGGCATACGCATCCGTATCCAGAAGATCCTTCCGGATCAGGTTTTCGAAGTAATCCGTATCCGCCTTCTGACGCAGGGTTTCATACAGACTGCCGACCGAAATGTACATTGCCGGATCGCCGCCGTACATCCAGGACTGGTAGATCGTCGCCGCGAATTTTACGCCGGCGGGTTCGCTCTGTTCACGGTAGCGGAATTCCATCTGGTTGAGAATGGCCTTGAGTTCTTCCTTCCGCAGACCGTCCGCAAGGAGTTTTGCGGCGACATCGTGCATGCACTGCCGGATCTTCTCCGCATTTTCCTTTTCGGTATTGCGCACCACAAGGCCGATATACGGCTGGGCAATTTCATCCATGAGGTCAAAGTCGGCATCCTGGCCGAGTCTGTTTTCCAGAATCGCCTTCTTCAGCGGCGCCTCATTCGAACCGGTAAGCATCGTGGAGAGCACCCGCCATGCCATCTGCGTTTCCACATCGTCATAGTCGCAGAGGATCTTTGTGAGCGCGACTTCCGTCTTCTCGCTCTCCGGCTCATCCTCGCCGATCTCATAGGCAACTTCCGACACCGTCGGCGTCAGGTCATCCTGGTGACCGGTCGGGAAGGTCATGTTTTCATTGTCGTATTCCGCAAAGAAGGAATCGATCTTCTCAAGCGCCGCATCGATATCCAGATCGCCGTCCAGCACGGTTCTCGAATTGGACGGATGGTAGAACTTCGCATGCGCCGCAAGGAACTGTTCGTATGTAAGATCCGTGATCTTCTCCGGATCGCCGCCGGAAACGTATTTATAACAGGTATCGGAATACAGCCGGCGCATGACCTCGTTCATCATGACTTCATCCACCGAGGAGAACGCGCCTTTCATTTCATTGAGCACGACGCCCTTGAATACCGGCTCTTCCTTCGGATCGCGGATCTCATAGTGCCAGCCTTCCTGATAGAAGATATTCGGGTTGGTATAGATCGCCGGATGCAGAACGGCATCCAGATAGACATCCATCAGATTCAGGAAGTCCCTGGCATTCCGGCTCGATACCGGATAGATGGTTTTATCCGGATAGGTCATCGCATTCAGGAAGGTCTGAAGCGAGCTTTTAAGCAGGTCCACAAACGGTTCCCGCACCGGATACTTTCTCGATCCGTTCAGTACGGAGTGTTCGCAGATATGAAATACTCCGCTGTCATCTTCCGGAATCGTCTTGAAGCCGATACAGAAGGTCTTGTTTTCATCCGGCCGTTTCAGCCAGACAAGACCGGCGCCGGTCTTCTCATGAACCATTTCATACAGCGTGCCGCGGCAGTCAGGCGCATCCTCCACACGGGTTACCAGGAAGCCCCTGATGCGGTCATTCACGTTAATATCCATTGTTTTTTATCTCCTGTCCGCTAACAGTGTATCATATGACTCCCCGAAACACGCTCTGCCTGCGTACTCTCGTGATACAATGGGAAAACAGGTTTCTTATATGATTGAACTTGAACTGAGAACCGCGATCGCTTCATCGGGCGATCCGATTGAAAAAGCGATTAAAAAATACCGGCTGAACCGGTCCGATATCCTTTCGTCATCCATCGTTCACCGCTCCCTGGATGCCCGGCCGAACCATGAGCCGGCGTTTCAGTACAGGCTGCGCTTTGAACTGCGCAATGAAGCTTCTGTGCTCAGACGGCTGAAACAGGCACGCGCCGTTACCCCGTTTGTCTATCAGATCAGGGAACGCGGCACCGCACCGCTTGCGCACCGTCCTGTCGTCATCGGCTTTGGGCCCTGCGGAATGGCCGCAGGATTACTGCTTGCCCGGCTTGGATACCGGCCGCTGATCCTTGAGCGCGGTCCGAAAACCGAAGACCGGATCACCGCGGTGGAACAGTACTGGAAGACCGGTGTTCTTGACCCCGAGCGCAATGTGCAGTTCGGCGAAGGCGGAGCTGGTGCGTTCTCGGACGGAAAGCTCACCACACGGGTCAAGGACCCGCGCGTTTCACTGATTCTCGATGAGCTGATCAAGGCAGGCGCCGATCCGTCCATTGCCTGGCTCAACCATCCCCATATCGGCACGGACCGGTTCCGTGAAATCAATAAAACGATCCGCAGTGAGATTATCCGGCTCGGCGGAGAGGTCCGGTTTGAGACGGCCCTGCAGGATCTTGTGATAACAGACAGTAAACTACAGGCCATCATTACTTCCGCCGGAGAAACGATTCCCTGCCAGGCGCTGATCCTTGCGGTCGGACACAGTGCGCGTGATACTTTTAAGATGCTGTATGAAAAGCAGCTGCCGCTGGAATCCAAGCAGTATGCGGTCGGCTTCCGGGCCGAGCACCTGCAGGAATTCATCAATGCCAGACAGTACCGGAACATTCCGGATTATTCCTCCCTTCCGGCAGCCGAATACCACCTGTCCCATACCTCTTCCTTAAAGAAAGGCGTCTATTCTTTCTGCATGTGTCCGGGCGGCTATGTCATCCCGGCCGAAAGCATTCCCGGCACCGTTGTGACCAACGGGATGTCCTATGCGGCACGGGACGGAAAGAATGCCAATGCGGCATTGCTGGTTCAGGTCGATGCCTCGGATTTCGGAGACGGACTCTTTGCGGGCATGCATTTTCAGGAAAGACTCGAACATGCGGCGTATGATCTTGGAAACGGAAAGGCTCCGTGTGAAACGATTGCCCATTATTTAAGACAGTCCTCTTTGAACGAAGTCACTTCCGTACAGCCCACCTATGCCCGCGGCGTGACCATGACCGACCTGCATGCATTACTTCCGGATGCGCTCAATCAGTCACTGGAGGAAATGCTCGTCCATACGGAATCGATCTTCCCCGGCTTCACTGCGGAAGGCGCCCTCTTTACCGGTGTTGAAACCCGGACCAGTTCCCCGATCCGCATCCTGCGGGATCTGAAAACACTGGAATCTCCGGTTTCCGGCATCTATCCGTCCGGCGAAGGCGCCGGATATGCCGGCGGCATCGTCAGTTCCGCCATTGACGGTGTGAAATGCGCCGAACAGATTATTGCCCGCTTCGCGCCGGCAAGCGAATAGAAACCGTTATTACGAACCTTATAAAAGACGTCCGCAAACGCGGACGTTTATCAGATTTCCCTGATACGTTTTTCATCGATCTCACAATTTCTGAGGGGATTTTTATCACGGTGCCAGTTTAATGATTTGCCGGATATGATCCGTCCTGCCGATTAGTTCCGGTCAGTTTGCCGGCTGTTATATGTGTATCGCTTTTGCTTATATTGATTTCCGCATCCAGCAATTTTGACAGTCGTGATTCCAGTTCTGTCTCGGGCAGACGTACCACTCCATTATTGACATCGAGCAAGCTCAGAAGCGTATCCTGATATTCCTCTGCTGTCATCAGTTTCTGTCCCCACAGCTGGTCAAGTAACCCCAAAGTTCCTGTAACAGGAACTCCCTCCTGTTTTGCGGCTTTTCGCAAAGCGCCGTCACCCGTTAATAATGTAATGTCACGGCATTTCGCAATTGCCAGCGCAATTCTGTCATATATCGACAGTTTCCTGTACATTGTTCCGTATTTTTCCGCAAGCAGGAACTCATCGATTGTAATCTCAACCGGCACAAGACCGTTGGATATCAGTTTCTTCCCCAGTTCAGGCGGAGACAGCAATTCATCCTCGACCGCATCTCTGCTCATCAGATAGGTATAAGACAGCCGAAATGGAAGATCCAGTTTTCCAATTGCGGAAAAATCGATCCATACATTGGTGTCGCTGCTGACATAATCCATCAGTTACACCTCCGCCGGATGACACATGGAAGCCACGGTTTTATATGGCAGTTTCAGCAGCTCAGCACCTCGCTGAATACTGATGTCGCCTTCGTTTACTGCACGATATACAAGCTGTTCAAATAATACCGGCATTTCTTTTTCAATTCTGGATGGTTCTGCCGTTCTCCACCCGGCTTTTGATGCCTTTATGAAAAACTGTTTTGCGACTGACGCTTTTAAAACACCGCAGAGTTCCGCGCGCTTTGCCAGCATCATCATGGAAATCCCGTATTCCTTTGCGACCCTGATCATATCATTGGTTACTGCAGATCGATGAACTCCGAGTTCCCGCAATACATCCGACCTTGGAAACAGAAAGGCGCCGCTGATTGCGGTTGCGGTCTGCTCAATGACTTTTTCGCTCATTTCATCCGGCCATTTAAACATCAGATGCGCCAGTTCATGAACTGCCGTAGAGCGATTTCGTTCAGTGCTCATCTTCGTATTCAGAACAATATATGGCCGATCATTCACAAACCCGTTCATTCCGGAAAAGTCGGTATTATCAATACTGCAGTCAAAAATCAGTATTCCCTTGTTTTCCAGTTTTCCGATCAGATCTTCTATCGGACCATCCTCCGCAAAACCCAGATGCTTTCGCAATGACACAGCATTTTCTTCTATATCATCCGACAGCGTAAGCATATGACATGGAGGAAAATCGGGCAGTACATTTCCGCCGAGGATTTCAACCGCCGTCATAAAACGATTAAAGTATTCCTCAACGGATTCCCTGATGAATTCCTGTCGGGCTGCGGAAAGTAACGTATTCTTTCGAAATTCCGCATGCTGAAAGGTTATGTTCTTATCTCTGACCGCAAGAAAATCGGATACTCTGACATCCAAAGCGTCTGCTAATGCATTCAGAATCTCCATGCTTGGATTTCGTTCACCTTTTTCATAATTTGTAACAGCCATTGCACTGATCTTTGCTTTGTCCGCAAGATCTTTTTTTGACATGTGTTTCTTTAATCTGTAGTATTTCAGATTTTTGCTGAACATAACTATCCTCCGTTTATATTTTTGCATTTTTATTCAAAAAGTAAACAGTGACGCTGCGATTTCGCTTCAAATTTTTCTGCTATGCTCAGTAACTTCGTTTCTGATTCCATACCCGCAGGATCTCTTCGCGGAACAGCTTCGGATACATCAGCACCAGTTCCGCATGCATGAGACCGCGGAACTCCCTCGATATCGTCTGGGGATAGACGCGCTTCACATAGGCGCAGTTTTTCGCACGGGCATGTTTCTCTCCTTCCCCGTACCAGTATTCGATATACGTATCCACTGCCGGCACCGGATCAGGCATTGTGTAATTGTTTGCGGACCAGAAGGAGTTGTATAAGGTCCGATAAGAATAATGATTCTTCTCAAAGTCAAAGATCTTATCGTAATGGTCCGCCGGATTTTCACCGGCCGGCGTCCACCGGTTCGGCGGCGCAATCAGTTCCATGACGGTCCGGTTCTTTGTCGCAAGGGAGACAGACAGAAAGTCGCCTGCGGCGATCAGCCGGCAGACCGGCTTCGGATACGGATACGGCGTGATGCCCGCATCGATGATCGCTTTTGTGACGGGGATGGATTCCGCGGCCAGAAAGCGGACCACGGTGGCTCCGCCGAGGGAGACACCGTACATGAGGTCCACATGATCATACCCATGCACGGCAAGGTATTCCGCCGCATCATGGGCATATTTCTCTACCGATATAAAATCCGTTCCGGATTCATCATGCCCGTCCGCCGCAAATAAAAGAATATGAAAGTCTTTCTCCAGTTCCTCTGCGGACGGCTTGAATACCCACCAGGGCTCTGCCGTGCACTGAAAAATCGTCATTAACGGAGACGTTCTGTTTCCGTATTCAACTACTTTCATAACCCCTCCTGTTTTGTCATTACCGCTACAGCACAGGGAATCCGTCCCTGCGCTTCATAAATCTGCACATCGCTGTATCCCGCATCCAGAAAGAACTGTTTATAGGTGTGGGGTGTGAACTGGCGCTTGAAGTCCGCGCCGGCTTTGCCCACCGCTTTTGAAAAGCCGCTGTCCCTCCCGGATTCCTCTTTGTTCATATAGGTCGGAATGATCAGCACTCCGCCGCTTCTGCATACCCGGTTGAGTTCCCGCAGCGCCTTCAGCGGTTCATCCAGAAGATGAATCACATTGCCTGCGGCAACCCTGTCAAAGGTATTGTCCGGATACGGCAGCTTAGTAATGTCTGCCGGTTCAAAGGTGATATTGGAATATGCACGGCAGTTTTTCTCCGCCTTCTTCAGCATCTTTTCCGCATAGTCCGTCGCGGTAACATGCCTGCATTTCTGTGCCATTACCTCCGTTAACATTCCGGTCCCGCACGCGCATTCCAGCACATCGTCATCCGGCTCCATTAATGCGGCGATGATCTGCTTTAGCTGTTGATGCGTCCTGCGGTTGATGACATTCACAAAGATGTCATAGACCCACGCCACATTGTCCCAGAACATCACATCACCTTCCCGTTCATATACAGCAGTCCGCCCATCATCCAGAGATTGGCAGCGCTGATCCATCCCGTTGCCAGGGCATTGGTTAATGCATGGTCTCCGCAGAGACGCATGATGATCATCCAGACAACGCCCGCAAACAGAGAGAACACCGCGCACCATTTTGGATACGGTGTATGTCCCTTTGCGAATGCCCGTAACTGCACAGATGCCGTCAGGATAAAAAAGATCATGAACAGCACGGTCGCAGGCACCAGAAACCAGCCGATCCACGGCAGGATTTCCCCGTATACCGAAGAAGGATCTGCGGCATAGACCCGCTTCAGAAGATATACCGCCATACAGCACGGCACATGGACGCCGCAGCCGCCGAAGGCAAGACAT